>JAOUDZ010000163.1 GCA_029858965.1 Cyclobacteriaceae bacterium | reverse complement strand
GGGTCGACTAAAGTTCCCGTTGGATTATTCGGATTACAGATGAAAACAAGTTTGGTGTCAGTTGTTACGCGCGACGCAAGCGCTTCGTAATCATGTTCTAGTTTTTCATTCAGGTTTACTTTATCCCACGTAGCGTTGAATTCGTTGGCGTAGTTCATCAACAAAGGAAATGTTGGAAAAGCTGAAAGGATTTTTCCGCCTTCTACACCAAAGGCAACACCAGCCTGGCACAACAAATCGCCTGAACCTGCACCGATACCGATGTGTTCAGGTGTTACACCTTCCTTTTCTGCGATCATCGCCTTTAATTCTTCCTGGCTGGCGAACGCATAGCGATTACTTTCCGACATAGCCTGCTGAATAGCCTGTTTTGCTTTGTCGGACGGCCCATAGGGATTTTCGTTCGCATTCAATCGAATTTTTATCGGGGACAAAGAAGGTCTTTCCCAGAGCATGCGCTCAAGTTCGCTCATCGGCGCGGCCATGAGCCGCTGCGAGAGTGTTGCCCCAAGGGGTAAGCCTGCAGTTAATGTTAAGGCTGCTTTGAGCCAATCTCTTCTATTTTGCATTGAGATAAATTTTGGATGAGCATGGAGAACAGATACGCTTTCTGGGAAAGGATCGATACGAATATAAAGATTTAAAAATGAAAACCGTGCGTAAAATGTGTTCTGCCTGATCCTTATTCTGGGCTGCTTTCAGACGGAATAATCCCCATTTTTTTCATTAAATAGGTGGCATTCATCGTTTGCGCCAGTCCGGGCTTTAGTTTGTAATCGAATGAAAGCTGGTCATTTTCAATAGTGGCTTCAAAGCAAAAATTCCTGAGCTGCGCGGGAAATTCTTTTTCTAATGCACCCAGGACCAGATCATGTGTGGCAATAAGGGCAAGGCAAGGGTGCTGCAGGAGCTGTTTTACCAATGCGATTGATCCTAGCTGCTTATCAGTCGAGTTTGTGCCTTTAAGAATTTCATCCAGCAAAATCAATAGGGGTTTGTCATTTTTCAGCTCGTCCATGATGGTCTTCAGGCGGTTTAGCTCAGCATAAAAATAAGACTCGTGATCTTTTAACGAATCGGCTGTGCGCATTCCGGAGCGCATTGCAATAATGGGACAGTGAAATGATTTCGCACATACCACCGCGCCGCTCAGCGCAAGCACAAGGTTGACACCAATTGCGCGAAGAAAAGTACTCTTCCCTGCCATATTCGCCCCGGTAATAATCAACACAGATTGATCTCCATCCAGTAACACATCATTCGGTACACATTCATCGCCGGGGATTAGCGGGTGTCCAACCGCAATGCCATCGATAGCAAGCGCTGTATGGATTGATGGATAAGTAAACGCCGGATGATTAAAACTGAATGTCGCTAGGCTACCCAGCACTTCTCCTTTAGTCACCACATCGAGCCATGTTTTCAGGCTCCCTGCATTAGCATACTTCCACCTCTCCAGCCGGTATACACACTGCAAATCATACAATAAAAAACTGTTTACAACGAGGTTGGTCATTGCATTCAGCCGTGCATTGAAACTACTTACCAGTGATGCCAGTGATTTTATTTTTACATCCGCCTCGTGGGCCTTGGCGGATATGTCTTGCAACAGAGACGAAGTAAATTCTTCATTTTGAAGGAAATGAAGAATGTGAGCATACTTCTCCAATATTGTTTTTTTGCGACTGATATATTCATGGAATACGTTTACCCTTTTCAGGTAAAACCCAAGAAACGCCCATTGCGAAAGGGCCAGTAAAATCATGACAGGCTTGATCATGCTGACAAAAAAAGCGGCAATGAGGCACCCTACAGTAATGGCAGGAAAAGCAATGAGGAAAATCCTGAAGAAAGGACGGTTGTACAGAATTGGTGGTACACGAAGCCATGCCAGCAACTGCTCCTGGTCCCGTGCTTCTTCTTTGATTTCAAGACCTGCAGCTTGGAAGTGTTGCCGAAAATCCGTCCGGGAAGCGAGTTCCCTGATGGCATCCTGATACAATTTGATGTCTTCAGCAGAATTCAATGGCGCCGAAAGCTGTTGTGCCATTTCCTTTTTTCCATGAATTGTATTGGATCGGTTGATTGCCTGGAACAAGGATCCTTCTCCAAAGATATCCAGATCATGCGTATATGGATGATGGGGATCTATGAATTCTGAGCCGCTCATGAAGCACGTTGCGTCGCCATGCAGCGCTTGCACTTCCCATGTGTTAATCTTGAGCAGATTTTCAAGATGTACCCTTTCCCTGAAGAGCCTGCTGTGATGTTGAACTAAAACTGCAAAAACGACAATTGTCGCAAAAACGGCATAAAGGAAAGAAGTATTGGAAAAGGAAAGGTATACAGACAGCAGGAAAAACAACGCTGTGGCAATCCGTATGCTGGAAACGAGATTTATTTTTTTTGTTTTCGAGTTGAGCTGTGTCTCGAAACCATTTTTTCGTTCTTGATAAAACGAAACGGTTTGATCAGGATTCATAAGGATCAGATCAGGCGCTCGATAATTCTCATCACCTTCTCCAATGCGTTTTGATCATGATTATCGAAATCATTCAGCTTATCGCTATCAACATCGAGAACAAGCGCTACTTCTTCATTCTTAAACGCAGGCAAAACAATTTCCGATTGGGATGCCGAATTACATGCAATGTGACCGGGAAATGCTTCAACATCAGCAACAAGAATCGTTTTCTTTTCCTTCCAGGAAGTTCCACAAACGCCTTTTCCAAAATTAATACGGGTACAGGCGATTGGTCCCTGGAACGGGCCAAGCACAAGTTGGTTCTCCTTTACGACATAAACCCCCACCCAGAAGAAATTCATAGTTTGCTTTAATGCAGCAACGATATTCGAAAGATTTGCGATGACATCCGTTTCGCCCTCAACAAGTGCTTCAATCTGAGGAATAAGTGTTGCGTATCGTTCCTGTTTGTCTTGAGATGTCGCGATAGTGAGCTCTTCCGCCATATTTCAAAGATAAATCTTTTCCAGTTTAGTTCTGGCTTTTTCGTTTTCAATATTTTTTTTTTAAAGATACTGAGTTTATAGGGTGGCGTGCTAATTAACTGCCGGACGAAAGATGGAGAGCGTGTCGGACTGAATATGGTAGTGATCGATACACTTTCCATGAAGCATGGGCGCCCTTATGCCTTTCTCAAAAATTCTCGGCGAACGGAAAATCCTGGCTTCGTCCCACAGTCCCTGCTCAATAAACAGGTTAAGGGTTGTCGCTCCTCCTTCAACAAGAACGGATTGAATTTCCTGATTAAACAGATCCTGCATGAGATTATTCAGGAAATCTTTCTCATCTAACCTGATGATGGAAAGGTTTGGGTGTTCCTCGTGTTTTATGAAATTATAGAGGATGGTTCTTTGAGCTTTATCAAAAACCAGAAGCTTATCATCTAACTTTAGGAACCTATCGATAACAATCCGAACGGGGTTTTCACCAGACCAGTCGCGGACATTGAGTTGCGGATTATCATGGGCAACGGTTTTTGAACCCACTAAAATAGCATCTTCCTCTGCTCTCCATTTATGTGTAACCTGCCGGGAGAATTCATTGCTGATCCATTTTGAATCATAATTTTCCCGGGCTATAAATCCATCGGCGGTCTCAGCCCACTTTAGTACAATATAGGGACGTCGTTTTGCCATGAAGGTAAAGAAACGCCTATTCAATTCCTGGCCTTCTTCAGCCAGGATGCCCGTAATGACTTCAATGCCTGCCGAACGAAGTTTTTTCACGCCATTGCCTGCCACCAATGGATTAGGATCCAGGTTTGCAATAACCACCTTTTGGACCCTATGGGCGATCAGCAGGTCTGTGCAAGGCGGGGTTTTGCCAAAATGTGAGCAAGGCTCCAGGTTTGCATAAACTGTGCTGTGCTTCAAAAAATTTTTGTTTGCAACGCAATGAATAGCATTTACTTCAGCATGTGCCTCCCCGTATTTCTTATGCCAGCCTTCACCAATAATTTTGTTTTCGTGTACGACGACACTCCCAACCAATGGATTGGGACTAACGGTACCATGACCCTGGGCAGCCAGTTCCAGGGCACGGTTCATAAAAACTTCGTCGATGTGGTGATCGTGCTTACTCATTGGGTATAGTACTTTGCTCCTTACTAGGCAACATAACTTATGATATTATACCTTATGAATCAATATCTTGCACCGTCATTCTGTCGCACAGGCTGCGAATTATGCTGGTCTGCAAAGATTGTCAAGCTATGAAGAATTCCAAAGCATTGTTTCTGGATTTAGTGAATCAAATCAAAATAGAGGAAAGTCAAGATGAGATTCAGAGCATGGTATACATCCTGTTGGAGAATCGGTTTTCGATTTCTCGGACTGATATTCTGTCGGAAAAAGAATTGTTGTTCGGCCAGGCAGAACAAAAGGAAATCGCTGGGATCATTAAGCGTATCAACGATCAGGAGCCTATTCAGTATATTATTGGTGAGACCGAATTCTACGGTAGAAATTTCAAAGTGAATTCGTCAGTGCTAATTCCGCGTCCGGAAACCGAGGAGTTAGTGAGATTGATATTGAACAACTTCGATGAGGCAGCTGGTGTTAGTGATACGCATAGCGTTGTGGACATTGGTACAGGAAGCGGTTGTATTGCGATTACGCTCGCCTTGGAAATGGCACAGGCGGAGGTATTTGCTACGGATGTGAGCAGGCTTGCCCTGGAAGTAGCCAGTAAGAACGCTTCGGATTTGGAGGCCAATGTACAGTTTATTGTCAGCGACATACTAAAAGAAGAGATTCCTTGGCAGCATCTCGATCTGGTGGTGAGCAATCCCCCATACATTACCCGGCGTGAGATGGGGGAGATGAAAAAGAATATTGTTTCATTTGAACCACATCTTGCACTTTTCGTTCCAGACGACAATCCGTTGCTATTTTACAAATCTATTGCTGAAAAAGCAGCGCGAGCCCTTCGGTCGAAAGGGCTTTTGGTAATTGAAATCAATGAGTGTTTTGGCAGAGACGTGGCCAACGTGCTTACAGGTTACGGTTTTGAGGAACTAGACGTCGTCAGAGACTTATTTGGCAAAGAAAGAATTGTAAAAGGTATCTTATCATGATATTTTTGAGGTATCCTGGTCAGGAGGCATTCAAAAAAAAGTGATAGAGGTCTTTGTTGAGGATCCGCATAACAAAATGTAATTCTTAAAGGCAAAGACAGTTCTAAATGGTTATGGATTCATGACAAAAGCAATGTTTGTTTCTTTTATCGGTTCTGGTAATCTCGCCTGGCATCTTGCCCCTGCGTTAGATAATGCTGGATTTTCTGTGCAAGAAGTATACAGTAGAAACCCTACGCACGCAGAGGCGTTGGTAGAGCGTCTCTACGATGCCGAAGTTAAGGTCACGTTGGATTTTTCCACCAGCACTTCCACCGTCTTTGTTGTGGCCACCCCAGATGATTCCATACAAGGCATCGCCAAGGAAATTATTCTTCCAGAGGATGCTGTCCTTGTCCATACTTCTGGGAGCCAGCTTTTGAGCGTACTAGACTTTGCGGCCACTCGTAATCTGGGCGTGTTTTATCCGCTGCAGACTTTTAGTAAAGGAAGGAAAGTCGAATTCAATGAAATCCCTGTTTTCGTTGAATGTGAAAATAAGACTGTGGAAGATGTTTTGATGGCGATGGCCAGGGGAATTAGTAAAAGTGTTTACAAAATCGCCTATGATGAACGCAAGGCACTCCATGTGGCGGCAGTTTTTGCTGCTAATTTCACGAACCATATGCTGCTGCTGGCACAGGAGATCATGAAGGAAAACAGTTTGAGCTATGACTGGCTCAAGCCCTTGATCGCTGAGATGATAACAAAAAGTCTGGCGATTGGCCCTGAGAATGCGCAAACAGGTCCTGCCAGGCGTGGCGATTTGGAAACCCTTGATAGACACTTGGAATTCCTACAAAATAATGAGTCCATCGGAGAGTTGTATAAGATCATAAGTCAGGATATTGTGGATAGGTACACTGACACCATATAGCAGCCGGCTACAGGAAGAACCAATATTATTGGGACTGAATACGTCCGTTTCTATGGGGTGCGCTTTAGAGAAGTCCCCCAATTTTTCGGTAATTGCAGAATACCTTACGCTACGTTTTCGATAAGGAACGTATACTGAAAAGCGTGTAGTTGTGATAAGCTGGGTTCTCTTTAGTCGTTTCGATTGAATTGTCGCTTATCAGAATCTGAACACAGCAAAGGAGGATATAGATTGCTCATAGAATTATATTCGTGAATACGTATTATATTTCAGATTGTAAATCATCGTGTCCTCAAGCGAATAGTTCTCGTACGCCGCAGGAAGTGTGAACTTTAGAATTTTAACCATTTAGATTCTATGAATCAGCTATCTCCTTTAACCCATCGACCCAGGCGGAACCGTAAAAGTGAAGCTGTTCGAGCGCTGGTAGAAGAAACAAAAGTGACCACGGATGATTTGATCTTCCCCTTGTTTTTGATTGAAGGGAAAAATCAAAGATCGGCAGTAGCATCCATGCCCGGTATATACAGATTATCCGTTGACTTAATGTTAATGGAAATCGAAGAATGTCTGAAACTTGGCTTACGGGCCTTTGACATATTTCCAGCAGTCGAGGATAAATGGAAGGATAAAACAGCCACCAAAAGTTATAATCCAAACTTTTTTTATTTAAAGGC
>JAOUDZ010000055.1 GCA_029858965.1 Cyclobacteriaceae bacterium | reverse complement strand
GTGCGACGGCCGAATGCCACCATCGCTCCAGGTCATTTCGATAGGCGATTTGCTTTTTTCTGTGGCACCAAAATGCAAGGTAATGAATGAAGATGCCGGGCATCCCTCTGGATGATAATCAGGCGTCCACATTTGTGAGTAAACGGAACCTACACTGCATTCTGCATCTGTAGGATATTTTAAACCCAACGTCCTAAAAGGTATATCAACAAGATGACAACCTACATCGCCAAGTGCTCCTGTTCCAAAATCCCACCATCCCCTCCAACTGAATGGATGTAAGTTAGGGGTATAGGGTCTGTATGCTGCCGGGCCTAGCCAGAGGTCCCAGTCCAGATCTTTAGGTTTTTTACTTTCATCGGATGCCGGCATGGCAAAACCCTGTGGCCAAACAGGTCGGTTAGTCCAAATTTGCACCTTAGAAATTTTTCCCAGCACGCCAGAATCCACCCATTTTTGTACCATTCCCAGTAGGGGATTTGATCCACCCTGGTTTCCCATCTGACTTACAATTTTATACTTTCTTGCCATCTCCGTCAGCAACCTTGCTTCCCGGATATTGTGGGTCATTGGCTTTTGCACATAAACATGCTTCCCTCTCTCCATGCAAAAGGCAGCTGCTGGGCCATGAACATGATCGGGCGTGGAGATTGTAACGGCATCAATATCTTTTTCCTTATCCAGCATCACCCTGAAGTCATTGTATAATGTAGCCTTGGGAAATTTCTCGACTGACGCTTTTGCGGATCCGGAGAAATCCACATCACAAAGTGCGACTATTCTTTCCCGGCCTTTTACGGATGCATTGCGAATATCACTTGCTCCTTTCCCGCCAGCACCAATGGCGGCCAGATTTAGCTGGTCACTTGGTGCGGTATATCCCAAACCTCCCAGCACATGCCTGGGTACAAGAAAAACAGAGGAAGCGATAGCGCTCTTCTTTATAAATTCTCTCCGCGAGGTGGTTGATTTTATTGATTTTCTCTCTTTCATGACAAAAAATTGTTTATGGATTATGAATAATAGAAGGCCACTGGATTTGATTTACGAATTATAATACTGAAAAACAAAACAATCCTGTCTGGTGGTACGTCCTGTAACGTGGACTTTTCAAAAACCTTCCCGGATTGGCCCCGGTATGTTCACCATCTTTCAGCACCCGAACGCCACTGAAAATTTCGGATGAACCTTCCCGAAATAAGCAGGCAGATAAAATAAGCAGCACGGCAATTGGTGAAAAACTATATTACTTGGCCAGTAGCACCATGCAACCAGATAGCCATGGAAATCGCCGAAGGAATAAATCCAACTGTGCCTCTATATTGAAACAGTGATTGAAACTGGAGACACGAGAAAATGAAATTGAGTGCTCTATAGCAGATTTCTCATCTTCTTCTCTTTCCAAGAGGTCTTTTCTTTTCTACATTAACCTGAACAGGGTGCTCAAGATCCTCAACGGTGACTGTCATAATCATTACTTCCTTGTCAGACGCAAAGCCTTTTATCCATCCGTTTCCCGGATCGGTATTGAAAGTTTTGTGTAATTTCTTTTGAAGGGAAAAATCAGAAAACGGCTTGGCCCTTCGGTAGTCTCCCAACATGTTTAGTTTTCCATGAATGCCAATTCTTACCAAAATTCTAAATTTATGCGTGCCCCTCACAGATCCCAGGTATTTCAATTGCATAACTTGTATGCCATGAAGTTGGGTGTAAAAGAATGACCCCATGAAGAGACTAAATGCGATGATTATTATTTCGACCCACCAGGAATCGACCTCAAAATAAAAGGCCAGCAGCACGAACGGTAAACTACAAGCCAGGCTATAAAAAATGATTACCAGAAATTTTTTCATATCAATTAATCTTAATCCTTGATAATTCCGGTTGAATTGCCGCATCCAGCCATGTAGCCTGGCCCTTACAGAGCTAATTTAATAAGAAAGGGCCAGCAATTATGCCAGCCCCTTAACAAATTTGTGTGCACCTGAAGGGTGATCATAAATGAATCTAAAAAATAGATGCAATTGAACTGGTTAGGGTCTCACCATCATCTCCAATTGACCCAGGAACACATATTTCATATCACGAAGTTTCAGCGCCTCGTTAATCTTCTTTTCCATATCAGGAGAAACCGCCGCTCGAGTATTTCCGGGAGCAGTGAATTGCTTCCAATCCGTGTAGAAATTAAATGTAATGTGTGAGGCATATGTATCACTGCCAAACGGCAACATCATGCGGGCCAAAGACCAACTGCCCTTAGCACCACTGTCAACCCCTTTTTGATGGTCCGGTTTGAACAGATCGTTTTCTGCTTTCTCATATGCAGCATACGACTCCATATCTACCTTCATCATATCGAACGTAGTGACCATTCCTTTCTTCATCTTGAAATCATCCTTTGTTGAGTTTATGATCTCCAAAAATGCCCTCGCGCCTATACTTCTGGAGGCCGATGTAGCATTTAATTTAGCACGAATATCCGCTTCCGACATGTTGGGGTACGCCTTTTTTACGGTTGACATCAAGTCCGGCATTCCTGCCATCATTTTTGCTAGATCATTGTATTGTTGTACGGTGGCATATTGGAATTGTTGTTTCTCCCCTCCAGGCAACAGCGACCACAAATCCCAGCCCAATATTTCTCCACTTTTGACTCGCTCCTGGTGAATTTTTGACCAGAAGGTTTCGGTTTCCCAGTAAGCATTGGACTGGCCTTCACTCACATTCATAAAATCGATTGCGAGATACACTTTGTCCTGTGCCTGCAATCCAATATTGAATAGCAGGGCAAATAGAATTAATACAGCTTTTCTCATAATAATGGTGGTTTGGTTAGAATTAGTTTTATAAAAATAGTACTATTCCCGAATAGGACAATTGGTAAGTTTTTTAACATGCAGGCTTTGCTTCGTAAAAGGGTGCCATTGCACTTCATTCTGCTCCAGGAACAGCAGCTTCATCACAAACGAGAATGAACCAGCTGGAATTAGGAGATGTAAAGTTGGATTTGAATATTTATAAGACCTAATTTTCGGATTAATGGCAACCATCAACATTGTAATATGTTCAACAAAAAGATACTTTTTATTATTTCCTTCATTCCGGCAAGTCTGATTTTGCTGCAGTGCAGTCATGATTCGCCGATGACGTCAGCCGCCGCCGACTGGCCGGAATATCACGGTGGTCCGGACCGAAACCATTACTCATTGTTACGAGAGATTGATGCCACAAATGTTGGCCGCTTAAAAAAAGCATGGGAATATTCCTCAGGCGGAGCAGACACTATTTCCAATCAAACGCAAATACAGTGTAATCCAATTATTGTAAATGGTATTTTGTATGGTGTGTCAGCAGGCTCGCAGGCATTTGCTGTTCAAGGTGATTCCGGCAAAGAAATATGGAGGACCAATCTGCAAGATGAAACATTCAGGATTACCAGCAGAGGTGTGACCTATTGGAGCGATGCTAATGATAAACGAATCTTTTTTGCGTTTGGAAATTGGCTTTACGCATTGAATGCAACCACAGGCGAACCTGCCAAGTCATTTGGTGTCAATGGTAAAATTAATTTGCACGATGGCCTCTCGCGTCCCGGAGCCGACGAATATGTTTCATCAAATACACCTGGTGTTGTCTTTGAAAACCTTATCATCATGGGTACGCGTGTATCGGAAGGCCCAACGGCGCTGCCTGGCGATATTCGTGCCTATGATACCAGAACCGGTGAATTGATCTGGACTTTTCACACTATTCCAAAACCAGATGAGTACGGATATGATAGCTGGCCAAAAGACGCTTATCAAAACGTAGGCGGCGCTAACGCCTGGGCTGGCATGGCCATTGATCGCGAAGCTGGTATCGTATATATACCAACAGGTTCTGCTGCATTTGATTTTTATGGTGGCAACAGACATGGGGCCAACCTATTTGCCAATACACTTTTGGCATTGGACGCCCGTACAGGCACACGAATTTGGCATTATCAACTGGTACATCATGATATTTGGGATCGAGATCCGCCCACTACACCCAATCTGTTCTCCATCCAAAAAGATGGAAGAACCATACATGCTGTTGCACAAGTTACCAAGACAGGGTTTGTCTTTGTGTTCAATCGCGAAACCGGTGAACCACTATTTCCCATTGAAGAAAGGCCTGTGCCCGCTTCTGATGTTCCAGGCGAATTGGCATATCCAACACAACCGTTTCCCACCAAACCGTTGCCCTTCACGCGGCAGCGTTTCACGGAAGCCGACTTGAACGAACATGTTGCAGATCGTGAGCACATCCTGGCGGAATTAAGAAATAGTAAAACGGGCGAACCTTACATTCCTATCGGTACGCAACGGACAATACTCTATCCAGGAACATCTGGTGGCGCGCAATGGGGTGGCGCTGCGGTGGATGAAGACGCCATTATGTACGTGCCCGCCGTGGAGATACCGGTATATATGTCCTTATTGGAGACACCACCGTCTGGAAAATTCACTTCGGGAGAAAAGATCTATCGGACCCTCTGTGCATCATGTCACGGTAGTGATCGGAAAGGCGATCGCGGCGGAAATTATCCCGCACTAATCGATGTTGGAGACCGGTTGACGTTTGACAAGATCGAGCAAATAACTAAAACGGGAGTTGGGAGGATGCCGGCATTCACGCAGCTATCAGCGCCGGAAAGAAAGCTGATCATTGATTTCCTGACCAACAAAGGTGCAGATGCCGCCATTGAAAATTCATCGCCGCCATTGACCACCGCACCATACGTTAACTCGGGTTATAACCGATGGTATGATAGCAAAGGTTATCCGGTGAGCGCACCTCCATGGGGAACATTAACAGCGATCAATCTTCAGACCGGTGACCATTTATGGCAGGTCCCGCACGGAGAGTATGAAGAACTCACCAGGCTAGGAATTCCTAAAACAGGAACCGATAATTACGGAGGGCCGCTGGTAACCTCCTCCGGACTTCTGTTCATTGCAGGTACGCCGGATAAAAAGTTCAAAGCAATAGACAAGCGCACCGGCAAGATCCTTTGGGAAACATTCCTGCCTGCGGCTGGTTTTGCGACGCCCTCCACGTACACGGTAAATGGAAAGCAATATGTTGTCATTGCTTGTGGTGGTGGAAAACTTCAGAGTAAGTCGGGAGACAGGTATGTTGCATTCGCGCTTGACTAGGCCGTTAAAGTGATTCGCTGAAAAAGCGGAACAAATTTAGCATGGACAAAAATTTATGGAAAATCGCGTATAGCGTACATTCAATTAGTTCATGGTCATAACGCCTGTGCTAATCCAAATTATTGCCGGTCAGGCAGGAAAGCAATTGATTGGGTTAGAAATTAAAAAATTTGAATCACAATAATCTAACGGGTTCAAGCCGATCCCTTATATTAGAAGCAAAGAAGGTATTTAATCATATAATACTTACCTTAACCCCGGTGTCACCGACTTGATCCTTTTGAAGAAAGTGAGTATTAACGCAAGGCATGTGTCACCTCACATCAATTAATTGCTCATCAAGTGAAGAATCCAATATCGCTGCCGCTTGCACTTTTCATCATGGTCTCCTGTGGTCAAAAAACTATGCTCTCACTTAAGCCGGAGGGTCTTAAACAGGAAAACAAGATCACGATCGAAAATGGAAACCTTAAGGTTGTGTTTGTCGACAATGAAGCCTCAGGACCAGTGCACAAGGCAGGCTATAACGGAATCTCAGAACTATACCACCGCCATGAGGATTCGACAATCTTTGTCCCGGATTACGCGGGATTCAACCTGGAACATATTTTTGGAGGGGACAGTCTATCCCAATTATTTGAGCCACGGAGGCACCCGATGAAGCTTTATCGAAAAAGTGACAACACGGTTATATTGTACCAGGAAGCAACTCCGAATTCTGGTGTCGAATCGCTCACGGAGTTTAAGGTTATTGCCCCGGACTACATCGACATAAGTTTTCAATGTATTTTCCACAATCAACAATTTTTTCAACATGGGTATGGCGGCCTGTTTTGGGCCAGTTACATTCATAAACCAGAAGATAAGAAAATATATTTTCTGGGAACAGCAGAAGAACGACCGGATACCGCATGGATCGAAGCCTACTCCGCCACGCATGGTCTGAACAGTACGCATCGCGCCGTCGGAGATGTCAATAATTTTTTCTTCGCTGAAAACTTTAACGCCAGTTTAGCAAATCACTATTCCGCGTATCGATATTCATCCCCATATTACTTCGGCCGGTTCAGAAATATGGTGCTGGCCTTTCTTTTCGAATCACAGGATATCATCCGGTTTTCACAATCTCCAACCGGCGGAGGGCCGGAGAATCCTGCCTGGGATTTCCAATGTATAGTTCCAACTCCGGAAACCGGGAAGATTTATTCATTCAAGGCAAGGATAATCTATAAGCCATTTGTCAACGACAATGATATTAGCCATGAATATGAAAGATGGAATGTTGATTTACAAAGATGATCAAAAGATGCCCGTCGCTGCAGGATCAATGTGGCTATAATCAAAACTTGGCCGGTCAGAAATTTTGAAATAGTCAGTGGACCAAATGAATAGCAAAACTCTTCTTTTCCGCTACGCTGACGTGGATAAGCATGCAAGTATCCATTCTTCCATGGCCTTTTACGCCCTTACATAATGTAATTGCACTAGACCAGATTCAAATTGCCTGCTTGTCAAGGCTTTTAATTTTATTCCCGGGATTCCACCTTTAAATAGTCGCTTGCCGTCTCCCAGTACGACTGGAATTATGGAAATTATATATTCATCAATAAGGTCTTTTTCCATCAATAACCTCACGATTTCTCCGCCGCCGTCACAATAAATGTTCTTTCCTTCTTCTTTTTTCAGACTATTTACCAGGTCTTCAACATCACCATTGTAAAACGTCACGCCATTTTCACTTTCGCGTTGATGTCTTGTTATTACATAACACTTATGCCGATCGGCTTGCGGAAAAACACCTCCGGTAAGTTTTAAGATAGTATCGTAAGTCCTTCTTCCCACGATGTATGCGTCAACACTTTCATTAAATTCAGCATATCCATAATCTTCACCTTCTTTCTCCACGATTGAAAGCCAGGACAAGTCGTCATCGTTGGTTGCGATGAACCCATCCAGGCTCATGCTGATGTACACGATTAATTTTCTTTTGTTCATACCACGTTATTGGCCAACATTCCGGGTATGGCCTGTGTGCGCCCCCTTACAGAAAACACAAGATAGTGAACACCTCCAATGCGCACAAATCAGCAAATGCACCCTGAAAAACATTGATGAAAAACTCCTCTTCAACGTTTTACAAGGTTTGCTGTCAGCTTGGATTGTTGTTTAAAATGGTTCGTATAATAACGATAACCACTCCTCCTGCAAAGATTGTTGTAAAAATCAATTTGTTGTGTTTGGCCAGCCAATTCGGAAGAAAAATATCGAAATTTTCTTTTTTGGAATCCGAATAATTCCTTGCCAAAAGGGTCAACGGGCAAAACATCTTAAAAACCAACAGCACTAGTCCTTCCATAATAATCAGGCCTATGCCAATCCATGTGTAAGCACTTATGTTATCGGAAATTCCAGCATATAAGATATAGAAAATCACTGCTACAAAGAATAGCCAGATTAAGGTATGTACCAGTTTAATTGTGAGAAGCTTACTCTTTTGATTCATTTTTCAAAGTAAATCAAATGCCGTTTACCCATAGGCTGCGACGTGTTTGCCACGAAGCGTCTAGTCCCTGCTGCGTTGCCAGGTTAGTGCGAAAGAATTCAATTTAAACTCTACCTATGCAATGCTAATAAAATTCTCCAAAATGCCAGAGTATACCTGACGGGTCATGCATAAAACATTCTTTTCCCCAAACTTCCTCCCTTATCGAAGTCAGCCTTACATTTTCATATTTGTCATGCAGCCCTAAATTTTGGAGTTCGCTCCAATATCGATCAACATCATCAACTTCAAGGAAGATCATTGAATTATTCACCCAATCTTTAACATAGGCATTCTGCAGATAGAACCCCAATTTATCAGTGACCTTGAAATACGACAGGCCCTTTGATATTACAGACTCTTCAAACCCCAGCTCCTTATAAAAAAGTCTTGATTCTTCGAAGTTTACAGCGCCGATAAAAGTTCGGATTGATTTCGCAGCATGCTTCATGGCATAGATCCCACTGATTTTTCCTGCGATAAGATATGTAAATCTTTCACAAATCCATTGTTGCTCAGAATCTATTTCGTATCAACAGGTTTACTCGACAATGTAATAATTAATCCAATGATCGGAGAAAAGAGGATCGACCATAGAATTGATCGTCCATATCCTATGCTGCGTTTTGAACCGATATACTGAGCAATCAGGTGCGTTAAGGCGATGTAAAGTACAATCGTTAAAATCAAAATAGAATTCATGGCTATTTGTTTTGGTAACTATTGCTTTCCATGCGAAAAACATGTTGCTTATTTAGAACTTCGCTCTTCAAAGTAGTGACCTGGCTGATGTGGTTCTGTGTAATTGCCAGCAATTTCAATAGAGGCCCGCGTGGCACATTTGTACTACCGAATGTCAAATATTTTTGAAGTAGGTGAGAACGTTTCTGGAAGATACAAATTATGTCAATTTCTGTCGATCCGAAAACTAATATGAGAGAATTACGTTTTATGCCCTGTCCCCAAAAACAAAAAAACCTTGAATACACGCGTATTCAAGGTTTTTTGAGGTCTCGAGCGGATTCGAACCGCTGTAGAAGCTTTTGCAGAGCTCTGCCTAGCCACTCGGCCACGAGACCCTAATTACTACAGATAATTATGTTCAACACGGGCGGGTTTATCAAACCGTGTCGTGCAAAACTAAAAAAAACAGGTGTGATTGCAACCTTAACAAAAAAGAAAGGCGGCTAAACCCTTAGCCACCTTTCTTTCAATTTTGAATAGCATTACTCGGCTTTAGCGTCTCCGCTACCCGACATTTTTTCTTTCAATGCACTCAGTGCTTCAAGATCTCCCAGCGTAGACTTTTCAGCCTGCTGGTTAATCGACTGAACAGAACTTCCTTTTGCAGGTGCGGTTTTCTTCTTGGCAGCAGCTGCAGCAGGCTTCTCTTCATCAGCCGACCAGGTCGCCTTGTGCGACAGCACAATTCTCCTGTCATCCTTAGAGAACTCCAGCACTTTGAAATCAAGGGATTCTCCAACTTCTATCTTCTCGTTATCCTCGCGCACCAGATTCTTGGCGGCGCAGAAACCCTCGATGCCGTAAGGCAATTCTAAGACCCCTCCCTTATCATTCTTGTTGATGATGTTACACTTATGTACAGAACCAACGGTAAAGATCGTCTCAAAAGTATCCCATGGATTTTCTTCCATGTGCTTATGGCTCAATGCCAGTCTGCGGTTTGCCGCATCCAGTTCCAATACCTGAACGTCCATGGTATCTCCTACCTTTACAAACTCAGAAGGATGTTTAATCTTTTTCGTCCAGCTTAAGTCAGAAACGTGCACCAGGCCGTCAATACCTTCTTCCAGTTCAATGAACAGACCAAAATTTGTAAGGTTCCGCACGATACCTTTATGCTTCGTTCCAATAGCATATTTGGTAAGCACATCCTGTCTTGTCCATGGATCTTCGGTGAGTTGCTTAATGCCGAGTGACATTTTGCGTTCATCGCGGTCTAATGTCAACACAACTGCTTCAACCTCATCTCCCACTTTCATGAAGTCCTGTGGATTGCGCAAATGTTGTGACCAGCTCATTTCACTCACATGAATTAAGCCTTCAACACCAGGTTGCAATTCCAGGAATGCGCCGTAATCCGCAACATTCACAATCCGACCTTTAACTTTTGAACCCACCACAATTTCTGTTGACAACGCGTCCCATGGATGTGGTGTAAGCTGTTTCATGCCCAGCGAGATTCGCTTTTTGTCACCATCAAAATCAAGCACAACAACCTTCACCGTTTGGTCCAGTTTAAGAACTTCTTCCGGATGGTTAATGCGGCCCCAGCTGATATCCGTAATGTGCAGTAAACCGTCAACACCACCCAAATCGATAAATACACCGAAATTGGTCATGTTCTTGATAACGCCCTCCAACACCTGACCTTTTTCCAGGTTCGTTAGTATTACCGCCTTTTGTTGTTCAAGATCTTTCTCAATCAACACTTTGTGAGAAACCACAACGTTATCATTGGTGTAGTTGATCTTCACCACCTTCACTTCAATGGACTTGTTTACATAAATATCGAAATCCCGTATTGGTTTCACATCAATTTGTGAACCCGGTAAGAACGCTTCAATGCCGAATACATCAACGATTAATCCTCCTTTGGTTCTGCGCTTTACAAAACCTTCAATCACTTCGTCTTTGTCTAAAGCGGTTTGCACATATTCCCAGCCTTTCACCAACTTTGCTTTCCTGCGGCTCAACACCAACTGACCCATGGCGTCTTCACGCTCCTCAATAAACAAATCAACGACATCACCAATTTTGAGATTGGTCATTTCCTTGAATTCTGTCAGCGATACAAGTCCATCAGATTTGAAACCGATGTTCAGGATAACATCGCGTTCATTGATACCCACAACGACACCTTTAACAACTTCCCCGCTATTGACGGAGGTTACTGTTCCGGAGTACATTTGTTCCATTTCAGCACGGGTCTCTTTAGAGTATCCTTCGCCGAACCCTTTGGTATCAAACGCATCAAAATCAAACTCTCCAGGAATTTGCTTTTCGTATTTGGCTTGTTTTAGTTCAGAAACGGGAATCGCTTCAGTAGCGATTTCTTCTTTGTTAAGAGACTTGATTTCGGCCAATGGATCATCCTCGTCGATTTCAATCTTCTCTTCTTTTTGCTTTCTTACAGGTTTTGCCTCTGAAGATTCAACAACCTTTCTTGGTCTCTTTTCACCTGGTTTTAGCGCTTTTGCCATAAAATAACCCTGTTTTTACATGCAGCAAGCGGGCCCGCCCTGCTACACTTTAGTTTATGTTACTGATGCCCATAGAACAGGCCGTCAGCCCACTTACTCAAGCGGGGCTGCAAATGTAAGGAAAAACTCGAAAAAATCAGTGCTCACCCCTGATCAATGGGGTTAAAGGATGAACCCTGCCGGGCAGCCCTCCCGGGTTGCGGAGGGAAGGGCAAAATTTCCGCTATGGAATATCTTCAAATTGCAACGTACCGGTTGCATAGTTGATCAATAGCCGCTGGAACATCAACGTAAAAAGTGAGGTCTTATAATCGCCCTGCGCACGTACATACGTTTGATTTACGATTGATAGCTGTACAATATTCGAAATTCCAAGATCATATCGTTCTTTTTCCATTTTATAGGAAGTCTCGGCGGCCCGCAATTGCGCTTGCGAAGTTTCATAGCTTGTCCTCGCATCCTTGAAATTCTGATATGCTCGGATAACATCCGTTTTCACGACCACTTCAGCATTCTTTGCACGAATCTTCGCATTCTCATACGTTACCTTGGAGAACGCAGCCTGTGTGCGGTATTGCAAACCACTGTAAATGGGGATAGTCAAGGAAAAGCCATAACTCAACGCCACGTTGTCCTTTGTAAACTGATCGTGAAATGATCGGTTGTCTTCACCCTGAATGTAGTTGTATCGGGATCCATAATTCACACCAGCGTAGATACTTGGATAATATCGTCCTTTCATGGATGAGTACCCGTAATGAGCAGCCTTTTCAGCATGACCGGCTTGTTTCAAATCACTCCTCCGGTCTACGGCCGTCGCATACAAATTTTCAAAGGTGGCTGAATCTGCTGCCAATTTATTGATATCCCAGTCTACCTGTTGTACTTCAACATAGATGGTAGGATCAATCTGCAATGTCAGGGCCAGGTTGGCCATATCATTCTTGAGCGTGTTCCTGGCACGCACCAACAGCAACTCGGAATTCTTCAACTGGTATTCCTGATTGTAAAGATCAGCCTCAGCCTTGCTTCCAAGCTCTACCTGGGCCTTGATCTGATCGTATTGTATCTGCTGTGTAGCTACATTTTCAATGTTAATCTTAACAAGCTCCTGATCCAACAGGCAAAGCAGGTACTGATTTGAAACATCACGGATAACATCCTGATTGGAACGCACTACCTGATGCAACTGCGCCTCATTCTGATTATTAGCCTGCCTGTATTGGTTGACAACCGCAAGTCCATTGAATACAGGCATACTGGCGCTAAGCTGACCACCGACATAATCGATTACGCCATTAACAACCCTTCCTTCGTTTTGATTGAAAGAGTTGCCATCATTCCGATATGCGCTGCCGCCGGCCTGAACGCTTGGGCCGAGCTGGAGCATGGAGGATGTTTTATTCTTCTGTGTGTATTGCAGCTGATTTTTTTGCTGATTAAGCACAACATTGTTTTGTAAGCCAATTTTCACAGCTTCCTTAAACGTAAGCTTGGCAGGAAGCTGCTCCTGGGCAGACGCCGCCATCAAAAGGCTGCTTGCAAGTATCGAAAAAACTAGTTCTTTCATTTCCAATTATGCATTTACAGTTACACTTTCATCCGCTACAATAGCACCATCCCCCACGCGTATAATTCTTTTTCCATAACGTGCATTCTCCTCCGAATGTGTTACCTGAATGATGGTGATACCCTCATCGTTCAATTTTTTGAAAATTTCCATGATCTGTCTTCCCTGATCGGAATGGAGATTGCCGGTAGGCTCATCTGCGAGCAGCAGTCTGGGTTGTCCGACGATAGCCCTGGCAACGCCTACGAGCTGTTGCTGTCCACCGCTAAGTTGTTCTGGAAACAAATCCTTCTTCGCCACCATACTAAACCGATCAAGCATTTCAGCAACCATACTCTTGCGCTGTGCAGCTTTTACACCTTTATACAGTAAGGGTGTTTCAATATTTTCATATACCGTCAGTTCATCAATCAGGTGGTAAGCCTGAAAGATAAAACCGATATAATTTTTGTGCATTTCCGACTTCTGTTTCTCTTTCATTGCATGCACTGGCTCATCAAAGAAGTAATACTTCCCTTCAGAAGGTTCATCCAACATGCCAACGATGTTCATCAAGGTAGATTTCCCTGCTCCGCTGGGCCCCATGATCGTCAGAAATTCCCCCTGCTGGACCTCCAAATTAATGCCCTTTAAAATAAACGTACGCTGGAAACGCGAATCCACATATTTGTCAATATCCTGTAATTTGATCATGAAATGGTTCGTTAATAAGTTAGCTATTTGCTCTTTGAAAGGCATTAAGGCCAACAATAGTGCCAAGGGGTTTTGATCGTTAGACTAGCTTGAAATCCCCCATGCAATGGCCTGGAACGTTCGATTGTGCACATGGGCGTCCCTTTTCGGACATGCCCCCATTCAAAAAAGTATTGGATACAGGATGACATCGACGCGGCGGTTCATCTGCATCCCCCGGTAGGATTTATTGCTGTATACGGGATTGTCAAGCCCCCAGTCTTTGATGGTTATCCGCCCGTCGGGAATTGCCCGATTCATGAGAATTTCGTGAACGGCCTCGCTGCGCATCTTTGACAACCACTCATTGTACTCTTTCCCGCCAATCGGATCTGTGTGGCTGATGAGGTGTATATCGTATTTCTCGAGCAGATTAGGGATGGAATCCAGCCAAAAATAGAGCTCCTGAATTTGATATTCATCCACATAGTAACTCCCCCCGCCAAAGTAAATGCTTTTGCGCATTTCGTCCTGTTGGGCATTACTGGCCAAACTAACGAGGACCGCGAACAGAGAAAGTATCCACCTTTTCACACAATAAAGATAACGATATGGGGTAGACAAGTCCATACCGACTCGGAACTATTTAGAATGAATTTCATATCCGCAAAATAGCCGTGTGGTAAATCGGGATCATTTGTTTCAAAATCGCACTGCAAACCTGCTTGCGCAAGATATCAATAGGTAAGCCATGTTACTTTTGCTACTTTCCCTTTCTCCGCCACGGAAACCACCAGCAGGTTTCCATACTCGCTATCTCTGTAGGGCTGGTATTGCTCTTTGCCCAGGAGCAGGTTGGCAATCCATGGAATATTATTTGAATGTCCGCTGACTACTACCGTCCCTCCACTATGCTTCTTTATCATTTTTTCAATTTCCGCTACTTCAAATGCATCGTAGCTTTTGACTTCAAGATTTTTTGCGGCGGCCAATGGGGCAACTGTGCTGCGTGTACGCTTAAAGGCGGTTGAATAAATGGCATCCACAGCAGTTTCTGACAGCATCTGCGCAAGACGTGCTGCCCGTTCAATGCCCTCCGGTTTCAGATCCGGATCGTTTGTCCCATCATCTCCTTTTTCAGCATGGCGTACCAGGATAAACGTAGTAATTTGTTTTTGCGCAATTGTGAAAGTCGTTGCCAGCACAAGTAATGAACAAAGTAGTGCAAGCTTTCTCATAGCATGCTAGGGTTTATGTTTCTTTTGAATTTTCTTAGGAATAATACAGGCCGTATCTCTTCTTGTATCGGCCAGGTGAAATATTTTCCACCCCTCTTTTCCACGATGGAGGTGGAATGCATCTACACCGCAATGACTAAATTTATTGCCGGCATAAAAGGCATAGTCGCACCATGCTTGCGCAAAGTCACCGTCGAGTTCTATTTTCACATTCCAGATTTCTTCATACCAGACGTCAGGGTGCGGCGTGCCCACTGCTCTCAGGAAGCCATCGAGGGAAGATTCAAGCTGTAATAGTTGATTGTTATCCTTATCGCGGCGAATTGTTGCCATCGTTACATGCTGTGAAAAGCATGCCTTAACCAGGGCGCTATCACCGCGTTCCATGCCGTTGAAAAGCCTGTAAATAACTTTAGCTACTTCCTTTTCATCAACCGGCTTTTGCGCCAGTGCCGCCGAACTCCCCAACGAGAAAATACATGTTAACAGTAAAACCAATCGTATGAACATTGTTGCGTATTTCGGCAAAGATCGACAATATGCTGATTCCAAATTCCAATAATTACACGCATGGTTCATTTGACATAGCCATGCTAATATGGAGAATAGTTATTAATTTTAAGACTTATCACAACCTCAACCATGGTACAAAAAACTTTCCTCGTATTCTTTACGGTGCTTTTCATTTCCAGTGCTGTCCTGGCGCAAAAAATTGACAGTTTGAATGCTGTACTGGATACCGCCAGAAATGACCGGAAAGTCAAAACCCTGAATGAACTCTTTCGTGCAAATTTAAATTCAGATCCGGTAAAGGCACTGGGATATACGCGCGAAGCGCTCAACCTGGCAACTGAAATTAATGACCAAAAGGGAATGGCTGCCTCCTATAACAATCTTGGTATTGTGTATCGCAACCAGGGCGCACTGGACAAAGCATTGGATTACTACATTATGTCGCTCAGGATTTACGAGTCACTGGAAAATAAGGAGGGTATCGCCACAACGAAGAACAATATTTCCAATATATATTCCATCAAAAGAGATTATCCTGAGGCGATGAAATACCTGGAAGAGTCCTATAACCTTTTCCTTGTCTTGAATGATCCTACGAAAATAGTTGGATCGCTCAACAATCTCGGTAACCTCAATATTGAGATACAGATGTATGATAAAGCCATGCAATATCTTATGCAAGCCGCAGAAATCAGTGGGGAAATTGGGATGAAGTTTTCTGACCCTTTGAATAACATAGGTAATATCTTTTACAAGCAGGGGAACTACCAACGTGCGGTTGAATTTTATGAGAAAGCGTTAGTCATGGAGCGTGATAACAGCAATAAACTTGGTATGCTGAATACCATAACAAACCTCGCGATTACCTACGCCAAGGCGAAACAGCCTGAACCTACCAGGCTATACCTGGATGAGGCTGCCTCACTCTGCAACGAACTTCAGGCGTACGCATTTCTACCTGCCATATACAGGGCATCAGCACAGGACGCGGCCAACCGGAATAATTTTAAAGAGGCATACGAAATGCAATTGAAGTACGACGAAGCACGCGAAAAGGTATATGGGGAAGAAAGCAGCAGGAAAATAGCGCAAATGGAGATGGTGATTGATTTTCAGGAACAGGAAAAAAAGTTTGATTTGCTCCGAAAACAAAATGAAATCAACAAGCTTGAACTCCGGAGCAGCAGGCTGTTCATCTTGCTGGTCATCTTTATCGTGCTCGCTGTATTGGGCGGCCTTAATTTCTTTTACATCAACAAAAAGAAATCTCTTAAAATGAGAAAGGAAATCGCAAAGCAGAAAGGATGACAAGGAGCGAAGCACGGGTAATGCTGGAGGAGATGACAAAAAGTACCAGCTTGCTGCGGCATATGCGAACTGTTGAATTGGTGATGGAGGCATACGCCGAAAAATTTGGACAAGACAAGGAAACGTGGGGTATTGCCGGACTGTTGCATGATGCCGACTACGAAGCGTATCCGGAGCAGCATCCCCATATCATCGTAGACAAACTGAACCGCATGGGAGAACCAGAAATCGCCCATGCGATATCCGCGCATTACACCAAGTGGAACGTCCCGTACCTTTCGATTTTGGATAAGGCTTTACTGGCTTGCGATGAGCTGACAGGCTTCATCCTTGCCTGCAGCCAGGTTAGGCCTGATGGTATTAGCAGCCTGGAATCCAAATCAGTTATGAAGAAGCTCAAGGACAAGGGTTTTGCGGCCAAAGTCGAACGTGATGAAGTTTATAAGGGTATTGAACAACTGGGCGTTGATCTAAAAGAACACATCTACTTCATTATTACCGTCTTAAGGGAGCATAAAACAGAACTTGGCATTTGATGAATGCAGGGCGGATAGTACTTGATGTAACCCGATGGGTATCAGAAAACGATTGTAAACGCAACAACTTACGACAGATTTCTTAGCTAATTTTTAACACAAAATACTTTCACGGTACGCTATCAAAATATACCTTTGTTGCGTAAAAAAAGAATTAACATGTTTCAGCAATTTATTGGAGACGGCGCAAGCCTGTTTATAACGATCGTGGCAGTATTGATAGGTTTTGCAACTGCACTGGGCTACCTCGACTTCATGAAGACGAAAAAAGAAGATAAGAAAGATTAATGCATTTGATCTAAAGCAATAAAAAAGCCCTGGTATCAGATACCAGGGCTTTTTTTTATTGTGCGATCAACTTCCTAAGCAAGAGTCCTTATCTAATTGCATTTTTAATTACGTAATTAATTACGTAATTATTAGTACGGGGATTTGTACTGATTTTGAAAGTCATCCCACTTCACTGTTTTATAATAGCCTTCACCGATGAATTGAGCGATTTTGTGAAACTCAGGTGCCTTCCGATAACCCGGCAAAGGTTGAATCATCCTGAATTCTTCATCCAGAAAAACAACGGTAGGATAACTCAGTTGATTGTTCAATAGTGCCGCGGCCAACTGGTGATATCCGTTTCTTCCACTGGGTACAAACTTGAAAGTAGTACCATCGAAGATTACGTCCTCCTTTTGCTCTCCATTGAATTTGACAGCATAAAACTTGTCATTCAGTAATTTGGCCACAGTCGGATCGCTGAATGTACTCTTGTCCATGACCTTGCACCAACCACACCAGTCGGTATAGACGTCAATAAATATTGGCCGTTTTTCCGCCTTTGATTTCTTCAGCGCTTCTTCAAAGGACATCCACTTCACAGGGCCGTCTTCGAAGGGTGCTCTTGTATCCGGGACTGTCATGGCAGTAGCCAGTAGAAGGAAGACAAAGCCAAATGCAATAAAAATAATTCTCCTCATAGCTGTATTTTCAACTCGGTATTCTATGGTTAAACAAATTTACGAAGAAAAGACGTTCATTTTACTGATGAATATTATTTGGATCCCTGTCGTAACCCAACATAAGCCGCAAGGGTATTAATTGTCCGAATAGGCTAACGCGAATGTTCAATACTGAACAAAACATCATCAAGCATCGCAAAAACAATGCTAAAAATGGACTTTTTAAGACTGGCACGCCATTCGCCATACAAGAACCGTGAACCTGCGATTTACATATAAAGAATTTACATTGCTGCTTGGGATTTTTGTTGCCCTTATTATTGCGCTAACAGTGTTGGCAGGTCAAAGAAACACTAGCCTCAACCGGGAAAATATGCACGCCAGGCCCAAAATGATCGCCCCGCTTGTTCAAGGCATTGTGAGAAATTCAGTTTCTTTGATCGAATATGTCAATACACCAACGCAAATAAAGTAAGAAAATAAAATTCCCCGGAAGACTACGTCTTTGGGTGAACATTAATCCTAGGCAAATGTTACCTTCACATTATCTGCGCGGCGCTTCCTGCAGATCAAAATAATCCCGATTGAGGTTAAATATCAACGAAAATCTGTGTTGGCTAATGGTAGTAATCCTTTCATTGGATAATGGAATCGCATATCCATAGAAGAGATTGGCAAATCCGAGTATGGAAACCCCAATCTTTGGTGTTGCCACAACCGCCTGCCGGTTACCTCCTTCGCCATCGTAGTTGTGATCGATGAAATATGTCATGTCTACAGCTGCACCCAACAGTCCGGCCGTAAATTCATACCCAAGCTTTGGCCCCAAAAGAATATTGCTTTCATCGATAAAAACATCCACGGTGCAATATGGACCTTTTGATAGCAGCGTGAGCGACTGTTTGTAGATACTGTGCCATTGAATCCCTGCCTCAACAAAGGCACGATCCTGCGCACCCACGCCTATCTTAGGAACAACTCTTGGTTTCGTCCAATATTGCTCAAATGGTTTGCGCGAGAGTGGGTCTTGCGCCTGTGCAAAAGGTATATGGAAAGCCATCACCAGCACCAAAACTACCACTCCTTTCCAAAAGCTATCCCCGATATGCATAGTAATGCAATATAACTTCAATTGCTCTCTTTATTGCCTCGTTTACAGGGAAATATTCATTTGCAAGCTCAAAATCAATGCCGCGAAGCTGCATATAATATTGTGTCATCAGCGGCACCAATTCACCCTGTAAAACCAGATCGGATGCCTTCGTAAAGTTTTCAGATTGTTCACTTTTTATTGTCTTACAACTCATCAACTCCCGCCTTTCGTATTTATCGATCCTGGCGGAATATCCAAACAATCGACAGATGAGTGGCCGGTGCTTGTACACTGAACATAGACCTCCGCCTATCCGGGAAGGGCTCAGTATCAGGCAAAGCGAAGTTTCTGCATGGTTGGCCTTCTGAATCCATGAAGATGTCAGGTTTTCTGAATACAAATACAAGGCAAAAGGCAACAATTCCAATATTGTGGCTTCAATGTCAGGCTTATAGCAGCACTTTCCGCAGCCTGAAGCACAGGATATTCCCGACCATCCCTGGAATGTTGATATCTCCTGATCAAGTTTTTCAAACAGTGTCTCAACTGCCCTTATTTTTTCTAACATCATTTGGTAAACTCTCTTCTGAGAATGGGAATGCTATGATGGCTAACGGGCTACTGCTGACGCAGCAACGGAATTCTTACATGTATTAAACCACAACGCGGGACGGACTCACAAGTCAACTGTTCCCATAAACTTTTTTAATCCTTTGCGGGCCTTGTCACGAACTTTTTCCCGAATAACCGGTGTCCATCCCAATAAAATCCCTGGCAAACCCAATGCTTGTCGCGACCACCTCCAAAAATCGAACGTATCCTCGTGCCTGAAGATTTTTCCATCCTGAAATGCAAAGGAAGCATTGATAATGTTGTGTACCCTTCTGCCGGTACGTGAAAAAGTATACCATGCCTCCCATTGGCAGGTTCCGCTTGTCGCATTAGCCTTTATGCCGCTAAAGTCCACCTTAAGATCTTTGCCTGCAGTAATCAGCATTTCCCACATGGCCTGTACTTCCTTACTTTTTAAGTTCTGAAAAACGGGGTCTGAAAACAACGCCTGTTCATGATACAGCGCCTGCATTGTCACATAATCCTTGTGCTTAAATGCCGCATAGAATTGGTGAATTAGCTGTTCATTACTATTCATAAACTGACCTGAAAGCGCGCAAGGTAATGAATGGCATTCAATGATCGGGAAATAAAAATCACCCTGCAAGCGATTTGACCATAGTCAGATGTTATTGCATGGGAATACCTGGAGCAATCCCCAGACAAGGCAAAAGAGAAAGATCCGATGCCAGAAACCGATAAACTTCTAAGGGAAAGCGTTGATCCTGCTGTCCTCAGCTTCAAGAGAAACCAGGTCATCCAGGAGCGACAAGGAAACCGGACCCGGTTTCCCTGTTCCAATTAATGCCCCATCGACCTGCACGACAGGCACAATCCTTTTGGTGGTGCTGGTAAGGAAGACTTCCCTGGCGCGAAGTAGCTGATCCATGGTAACCGTTCCCTCTTCGGTTGGATATTTCTTGCCCGCTAGTTTCATAATATTTTTTCGCGTTACGCCGTGAAGCACATTGTCGGCTGGCGTAATTACTTTATTATCGTCAGTTACGATAAAAATATTACAGCGCGGAAATTCTGATACGATCCCTTGCTGTTGGTACAGCACATCTGCAGCCTGGCTTTCCTTAATTTTATTGCTAAGCCAAATCCCCATGGTGTAGTTGATTGTTTTTGCCTGGGGAAAGTCCCTTGCGTACGCATGCGTGATGATCTTAATGCCGTGCTCCAATTGTTCTCGTCCGGGCAAAGAAAGACTGTGCTGTGTTAAAACCAGGTTTGGGCTGGCAGGATGGTAGCCATCGGCAGAATATCCCCCGGTCAGTATCATCTTTATTCCTGATTCAGGTAAGTTGTTTTTTTTAATAAGGCGATAGACAATTGCTTTTAGGTTCGCAAGTGGAAAAGGTACTTTGAGGTGCATAATCTCCGCAGACCGGTAAAAACGATCCAGATAATCATCAAGAAAGAATGCATGCCCATCCCTGATCTTGAAGAAATCAAAGACGCCATATCCCCGCTGGATGGAAAGGTCGCTAACATGAAGTGATGCCTTCTCCATGGGCACCATGTCATCATTCACAAATACATAACTGCGGTTGGGGTAATCCATTTAAGCTTTGGTGAATACTAATTCTCTTAGCCTCGGACAAATAACGCTGACAATTCTTCAACAAGCAACAGGGTTCAACTGGCAACCTTCAATCATACAGAGAATTGAGATATCAGAAATGTATCGGTTGGTTAACTGCCATAAGACAATGATGCCTTAATACCCTCCTGGTAAGTAGTCGCCTTCAACGAGAAGGCCCTTTCAAACTTGCTACTATCAAAAATATAGTCATTTTCAAACTGGTAAATCATTTCCACAGATTCCCGCAGGACGGGCATAAACAAACCAAGGATGCGCACGCCAAACTTGGGCAATGTCTGAATGCCCTTGAAAGGTATATTCAAAGTTTTGCAGGCAATTCTTACATAGTCTTCCCCGGTCATTCTTTCAGCACTGGTAAGTGCATGCCACGTTTGATTAAATGCTGAAGGCGTATTCCCCAGGACCGCTACGGTCTTTCCCGCATCGGGTGTATAGGTAAACGTATGGATTGTCTTTGGATCCCCTATCCACTGGGCTCCTTTCCCCTGTTTCAGCCTTTCATGGACGGCTGCATGCGTGAGGCTCAAGATTGCTCCGGGCCCATAGAAATCCGCTGCACGCACAATCATGCCCTGCAGATTATTGCTTTTTATTTCATCCAATAACATCGTTGCAATGCTTGCCCGGACCTCGCCTTTCCGGCTGTTGGGATTAAAGGGGGTTTCCTCGGTCATGATGCCATCTACCTTGCCGTACGCATAGACATTATCGAAGAAAACCAGTTTGCTATTGTGTTTTTTGCAGGCGTCCAAAACATTCTTCATCACTTTGGGCCATTGGTCGCGCCAAACGCTGATGTCATATTTTAAGCCTGCCACTAAATAGACGATCTCGCTGCCGGCAACAGCCTGCTCCGTTTGCTCATAATTCAATAGATCTGCCTGCAGCAAGGTGTCAGTTGCGTTTACTCTTTTTGGATTTCGGCTGACCTGACGAATCTGGCTGGTGTACTGCCCAAGGTTTTTTGATAGCTCTTGTCCGATAATACCGTTGGCACCCAGAATAGTTTGCATGATATTTAGGGGTTACTTTTGTGTCATTTCGGATTCAAAAGTATTGTATCAAAGCTTCAAAATACAGTTGCGCTGTAACATATTTATTATTACGTGAAATATTTGTTTATTTCGAGGTGGATTTGACTTGCGAAATCTTCGCCTAAGAAGAAATCTTATGAATAGTCCAAAAATGAAGCAATACCAGGTATGTTATAAACAACCCGCTGATATCGAATAATCACAAAACCATGAAAACGAAGATATTACTCTCACTCGCGGCAATTTTGGTCATTATTCAGTTTTTTCGGCCCGCCAAAAATATTTCTAATGAACGCACGCATGATATTTCAACGAAGTACCAGATTCCCGATTCCGTTTCAGCAATTTTGAAGGTAGCGTGTAACGATTGTCACAGTAACCGCACGGAATACCCCTGGTATGCGGGACTTCAACCTGTGGCATGGTGGCTGAATTATCATATTACCAATGGCAAGCGTCATTTAAACTTTTCCACGTTTACCTCACGGCGCATAGCTGATCAGAACCATCAGTTTGAAGAACTTGTGGAAATGGTCAAGGAGGGCGAGATGCCGTTACCTTCATATACGTGGTTTGGATTGCATTCTGGCGCAAATCTTACCGGGAAACAAAGGGAAATGATTGTTGAATGGGCTGAGGCAAATATGAATTCACTCAAGGAACAATACCCTCCGGATAGCCTCGTGCGTCAGAAAAGATAATTGCCTACTCAAAAAACAAACTTACCAGAAAATAAAAGATGGAAGGGCATAGCAAACATCCCAGTCCGGTATAAAATGTTGCCGTAATGGCACCGTATGGAACAAGCCTTGGATCCGTGGCAGCGAGACCGGCAGCCACACCGCTCGTGGTACCCATCATTCCACCGTACACCATGGCTGTTTGTGGATTGTCCAGGCCAATGGTCCTGGCAACTAACGGTGTTCCTATGGTAACCAGAATAGATTTGAAGACGCCTGCCGCAATACTGATGGTAATCACTTCGGATGTGGCACCTAACGCTCCCCCCGTAACAGGACCAACAATAAAACTGCATGCGCCGCCAGCAATTGTTGTGATGCTTTTCGCATCTGTGTAGCCCATTGTAACTGCAACAATCGCCCCTGAAACAAAGGCTACAACAACCCCCAACAGCAAGGAAAGCATCCCGGCGAGCCCTGACTTTCTCACCTCCGGAAACGACGCGCCCATAGCCGTGGATACAATGGCGAAATCGCGAAACATCGAACCACCAAGAACAGCAAATCCGCTTAAGCCTGCGATGTCGGCTATGCCATGAGAACCCCCGGTAAGACTTCCTCCGGCATACGCCATTACCAGTCCGACAAAGATAGCCACTGCAGATCCAGGGACCCTTCGCAGAAATAGTTTATCGGATAAACGGTAAGACAAGTAAACCACAGCACCGGTTACCAGCAGCGCAACAATCAGTCCGTTTTTTATCAGTAGGTCAACCATGATATTCCTGCTTTCTGCTATGCTTTTGTTTTCCCGATTCTTGCAATCATGGGGATCATCAGAAAACAAATAACAGTGGGCACTATGCCCGCCAATATTGCTACGAAGCCGCTTGAAAATGCCGCCTTCACATTCTGAATAGCAGACATCGCAACAATTACCGGGATGTACATTTTATTCCAAAAATTAACACCGCTTTCCATTTCCGGCGTCATCCATTTCATTCTATGCATCCATTGGTTTATGATGATCAGCAACATCATGGCAAATCCCACCCCGCCCACATTTGCATCGATGTGCAGGATTCGCCCAAGGACCTCACCGATAAGTTGACCGGCAACAAAACATCCGGCCAGGATAGCCACACCGTAAACTAGCATATTAGAATATTTTCTTTAAGTCATTCTTTACCACCTTCCCCATTGTGTTCCGGGGCAGTTCATCAACAACTTTGTAATGCCGCGGAATCCGGTACGCAGGCATGCGTTCCCTCATCCATGAATCAATCATGTTGATATCAATCGACTGATTTTCTTTGGCAACAATTGCAGCAGCGACGAGTTCGCCCCACTCTTCATTTTCCAAACCAACAACAGCACAGTCCTTAATTCGCGGATTCGTTCGCAATATTTCCTCTATCTCAAGGGCCGAGATTTTATAACCGCCTGATTTTATGATATCAATCGAATTCCTTCCCATTATCCTGTAATATCCATTTTCGCATATGGCTACGTCTCCTGTCTTAAACCATCCATCGGCCGAAAAAGAATTCTTTGTTTCCTCCTGTCTATTCCAGTATTCGCTGAAAACATTTTCCCCTTTTACCAACACTTCGCCGGACTCTCCCATCTTAACGTCATGAAAGTCATCGTCTACCAGTCGAATGTGTACGCCTGGCAAAGGCATCCCGACAAATCCTGCTTTTCTCTCTCCGTCGTAGGGATTGCCAATAGCCATACCGATTTCAGTCATACCATACCGCTCCAGCAGTACGTGACCGCTTATTTTCCTCCACTTTTCCATTATGGTTACGGGGAGCGCCGCAGAGCCTGATACCATTAACCTGAACTTCTTCATTGCTGCTGAAACATTCCTTTGTTCATCGGCTGACAAAGATTCATAGTGCGCTATCAGCTTGTAATAAATTGTGGGTACCGCCATGAAAAGATTAACCTGGCCCCTGGTAAATATATCAAATATGGCTGCAGCATTAAACGCAGGCAGGAACCTGCAACTTGCACCGCTGTACAGCGCGCAACAGTTCACATTTACAATCCCATGCACGTGATGCAGTGGTAAAACATTGAGGATAGCATCATCCGAAGACCATTCCCAGGCTTTTACCAACGAAGTTATCTGAGCCTGAAGGTTGTTATGGGTTGTTACAACGCCCTTCGGCAAACTTGTTGTACCACTGGTATATAAAATCATGGCCCTTCTTTCCGGCAATATGGAAGGCATAACCTTTTCCAGGGCAGCCAATTCGTTTTGCAACACAATCAAACGAATGCCTTTTTGTGCCGCCAGATCCTTTAAGATATTTTCATATTGCGGCGACACAACGATCGTGCTCGCGTCGGTATCTTCAAGAACATACTTTAGCGAAGGAAGTGGATGCGTCAGACAAAGCGGAACGGCTATGCCCCCAGCACGCCAGATACCCCATTGCACCATTACATAATCAAAACCTGGCGTTACCATGTACGCGACGCGACGTTCCCGAAGGTCGCTTTCATCATCCAGCACCAAAGCAGCAAGGCTGGAGGATTGTTGGAGTAAAGCCTCGTATGTACGCGTATGGCCATCGGCAACAATAGCGGTATTGTGCAAATACTTGCTTGCCTGATCAATCAAATCCAGCATACCAGAAAGTTTCTTTTCCTTTAAAAATAACTTAAAATCCCCAGCTTACTGCAAGCATTATATACGCATGGTTTTCTCCGCCCAGTGGGTCAAATCCTGTTCATCGTGTGTGATCAAGATCAGCGTTGTATCCTTATGCATATGAGATTGTAGAAATCGGCTCACGCGAATACGCTGCTCCTTATCCAGGAATTGAAAAGGTTCGTCGAGGAGCAACAGTTCCTTATCCTGTAAGAAGTAATTTATCAGCATCATTAGCTGCAATTGTCCGGAAGAAAGAAATCGCACAGGCTTAACCATAAAATGCTCGCCTTGAAAATGAGCAATCAGCTCCATTAAAGTTTTTTCACTCAATTTCCGATTCATCGCACGAATGTAATCCTGCGCCGTAAGGAGGATGCCATCAGGATTAAGGTAGTTGATCAACTCTGATCCGATGTAATTTATTCTGCGTTTGATATCCCAAATCGATTCGCCCGTTCCTCTCCGTTTGCCAAACAGATGTATATCCTGACTATAGGCCAGCGGATGATCGGCAAAGATCATGCTGAACAACGTTGTTTTGCCGGCACCGTTACGACCAACCAATGCCCATCGCTCTCCTTTGTGCACGGTCCAATTAAAATCATGAATAATTACTTTGTTGCCGTACTGTATCTTCAGATTCCTGATTTCTATTACAGGAATACTGCTGTGAAAGGATTCCTGCTTGTCGACAGTCTTGAATTCAATGCTTTCCTTCTTTTCGGAAAGCGTTTCCTCCTTCAGGATAGAGAAATTTTCCATCGTTAACTTTCTGTTCATCACACGTGGAAGGTCATGGTGGTGATCC
>JAOUDZ010000162.1 GCA_029858965.1 Cyclobacteriaceae bacterium | reverse complement strand
CTTGATTACCGCTATTGTGAGAACAGCGCAGGGATCGGCAACAGTTGCGATGATCACTGCGTCAGGAATTCTCGCAGGTATGTCCAATACGATCTCGCTTGAATACCATCAATTATACCTTGGCCTTGCAATCGCATGCGGATCGAAACTAATTCCCTGGATGAACGACAGCGGATTCTGGATTGTTTGTAAGATGAGTAATTTAACTGAACAGGAAGCACTGAAAACATTTTCACCGCTGCTCACCATCATGGGAATTACCGGCTTGATTGTTATTATGATTGGCGCAAGTATTTTTCCATTGATTTGACGAAATGTAATTTCAACAAAATAATAATATTATGATTCACAATGACAAGATCAACCGTCGCGAGGCGCTCTCCACTGTGGTGAAAGGGTCACTGGGGGCAGCTGCCGTGTTCGGATCCGTTGGATCTGTTGCAACTGCCTGCGCGGCTCCCGCTCCTGAAAGTGAGGAGCAAGCGATGCAACCCAAAAAGCCGATGCTCATGAAAGTCGGCTGCCAGCATGGCGGCACGGGAAAAGAAAATCTGGAGTTTCTCGCCAGGCATGGCGTATTTAACATGGATGGGGGATCACCCAAGGTTATCCCCGGAGTAGGATGGGACCTGGATGATTCCATGGCAAAAAGAGAAGCATGCGAGAAGTATGGCATTAGCCTGGATGCATATCACCTTCCGCTCAGCTCAGCTGGCATCGAGCATGTTGCTACTCCCAATATTATGCTCGGCAAAAGTCCCGAACGTGATCGTGAGATAGAAATGATTCAGCAAATGATCTCTGTTGCCGGGAAAACGGGAGTGAAGTCATTGAACTACAATACCATCATTCATGTCATTCTGCGCACAGGCAGAACCCTTGACCCGACACGAGGCAATGCTTCATACAACACCTGGAATTATGAGGAGGCCGTAAAACGAAACGAGCCCAAGACTATCGCCGGCGATGTGTCCATCGATGAGATGTATGAACGCATTACTTACCTGCTGGACCGTCTTATTCCCGTTGCAGAGGAGTATAAGGTGCAATTGGCAAACCATATTGCAGATCCACCAACACCGGTTGGCTATCGCGGAATAACACGGTGGAATAGTCCTGATGTATTCGAAGGCATAAAACGATTCGCCCAACTCTACGATAGTCCTTACCATGGATTTAACCTATGTCTTGGTTCCACTGCCGAGGGGTTAAAAGACCCAAAAACTGAAATACTGCCAATTATAAAATGGGTAGGAGAACGCAACCAGATATTTAACATTCACTTGCGAAACATTAAAGGCGGATGGAACAATTTTCAGGAAGTGTACCCCGACAATGGTGACATGGATTTTGTGACAGTGCTAAAAGGACTGCGGGATGTTGGTTACAGTGCCATGGTCATGCCGGATCATATCCCACACCATGAAGATCCTGCAAGCGGCCTTCAGGGACATGCTTTTGCTTTTGGGTATATCAAGGGGTTGATTGCTGCTATTGGTAGCGAAGCGTAGCCTGATAATTGCATTAATCGTGGTTAATGGTATGCCCGTCTGCTAACCATTAGTCATTTTCGCTGGCGTTTATTAAACTACAAAGTAATTCCCAAACCATGCGTGCATTTGGTGCCTTGATATGCTGACCTGTCTATTCCCTGGCGCTGATAAATTATCTCCACTGGGTAAATAAGTCGTTATTGTAGCGGCGCAACAGCTCATGCTGGCGCTTTCCCGCATTGATTGCGTTACTTGTTAAACAATCTGCTATCGATCTGCGTTGAGTCTTATGAGAATGATTTCAGCGCAATGTTGGAACATAACCTAACACAAAACGAAATGCGGATAATTCAATTAATTAGTATAGCTGCTGCGCTTACACTTTCAGGCTGCGCGGCTCACTTTGGTGCGATAAAGAGCGATGTATCACTGAATCAGGCAAATTTCAAGGTGACGGGCACGGCCGCCGGCAGTGCACAAGCCAAACTCGTGATGGGCTTTGGCGGTCTGAACAAGGAAACATTAGTGGCTGATGCGCGGAGGGACCTGATATCAAAAGCAAAACTTTCTTCAGACCAGGTATTGGCAAACATTGCAATGGACATGAAAACCACGTTCTACCCGGGATTTCTGCCAATAGTAGTTATTCAAAAAGTGACGCTTACAGCGGATATCGTTGAGTTTGCGAAATAAACGAATGAAATGCCTTGCGCAAATCTTTGGACGCCTTGCCCTTAACCCCGGTTGTTAGCTTGGCCATCGTCTCTCGGACTGCGATCTTAGGGAGCGTATCCATGTTTTTATTGAGGTATTGCTTGAGTTTCTTGCGATAGTGTTTTTCCATGGATCGGAGGACCCACGATATTGCTTTCGTAATCAGGATCGCTTTTTCATGCTTTAGTCTGTCTACAGTATCCAAAGCAAGATCAGCCAGCCGGTCATCCTTGACGCTTCGTAGGGGAGAACAACATAACACGAGCGAGGCCCTGCGCTTGTTTATATTTGAACTTTTTGAAAACTTAAGAATCAATTTCTTCCATCTACCCCATTGTGCGGGAATTTCTGCGGCGCCATATTTTCCGGTGCAGACAGTATCCACTTCTACCCAGCCTTCCAGGTGATCCAGCCAACTGTCAAATAGTTTGGGATCGAATTTTCTTTGCTCTGGCGTGGCGTAGTCGAGGAGAATGCCTGCTACGCATTTTTCCGTAGAAGATTCGCCCTTCACCAGGCTGGTCAGCAGCGCTGCTAAGGCATCAGCACTCAATTCAGGATGTGCCTGCATCCAGTCCTTGGCTATTGAACGTAGGGTAGGAACGCTGATTGAATACTTGGGATGGTCATTTCCAAGATACTTATCCAGGAAAGTATGTTGGGTTGGGGTTCCTGAACGCTCGCGGATGCGTTCCAGAATATCCTTGTGATGCCGGTTCACTTCGAACGAGTTAATTTTCCTTAATTTAGAAAGTTTAGTAACAACAAGACAAATGGTTAAACAAAAACAAGTGCATATCCTAATAGGCTGTGCGGATGCCCGGGATCTGAGTCAGGTGCAGCTGGATGCTGAGGCCAAAGTGGAGGAGGAATTTCGGCTGCAAGGCATTGAAGTAGAGTTCCATGTCATCCGCGCAGCAGGATCCTTTGTTTCGCCCGATGTCGTGATGGACATCAAGCGCACTTTTGAGCAGGCACAGCGCAGCAACAATGAAAACATCGCCATGCGCTACTACGTGCATATTCAAACGCACGGTCACCTGACCGAAGACTCACAATCCAGTTATATCAGCCATGTACATGACTTGTACATTGTCGATGGTTCGCCATTAAATTGTGGTATGCTCGGTGCCTCCGCAGTAGCGGTAGAGATAGAGGAGATGATCGTAGAAGAGCAACCCGAAATTCAGGTTCGGGGTAAGAAGTATAAGATCATCAACGATACGCAGATAAAAATGATGTTGAAGGAAGTGTATGCCTACGATGGCTATCTGGCGGGCGATTGGATTACGAGCATTGATTTGTTGCGCACACATCCCCGCCACCAACGCACGTTGCTTGAAAAGGCTATTGCAGGCGATCCTGAATTGAAAGTGCTGGAAATTCAAATCACCTGCGGCATTCAGGATTATGCGCTGCATGCGCTGATAAGGGTCGATGATGGTGAACCCCATGTTCCTTTCTGGGATGCAGTACAACTGGAAATACGAAAACATGCAAAAAATGATCGCAAGGGAAAAGAACTGTTGATTGATCAGTCCAAAAAACAGAAGCCGCTGGCGGGATTGTTATCCATGAGTGATCCGCGCCAGACATCCAGGAGGTATGCTGCGAATTATTATATGAAACTCAAAGAAATTGAACACACCGGCGACTATCTGCCCAACACGGTCTTTAACATGACGGGTACATCATTTGATATACCGCATACACCTTTTGGGCCTTATGTGATTGCGGGGTTTTATTACAGCATAAAGCATCTTGGTTTAACCGATCAGATGGTGATGGGATATGATCAGAACCAGACTACCCGGATCCTGCAGAAGATTTCGAATGACCCGATTATGAATATGTTCGTGAAAAAATTTAAGGTAAACCTGATTCAGGTAAACCAAATTGACCTGGTTTAGCCTAATTGGTAATAACATTCAGGGTAGGACGATTTTTAACCTTTAATTTTTTACCCTGAAGGCTTTCCTTATTTTTGCAGGAATTCAGGTGGGTTACGCACAGCACCTTCTTGGCTCCGTATTTCAATGGATAGAATTTCAGATTCCGATTCTGAAGATGCAGGTTCGATTCCTGCCGGGGCTACTTTTGATGTTTCGGGGATATTTGGCTGCTCTGTGTTCCTCGGCGTATATTCCTCTTCGCCCGCTGCGCTTTTCTCTTCCAATCTCACGGGGCAAGGATTGCCAAAACGGCAGGAGTCTTCGGCCAGTCCAGTGGCAAACGCGAGACTCGTCCCTTCTGTTAGCACAAACTTTCCGCAAAGGGTGAAATCGGTGGAAGGTACGCGCGTGCCATGTACGACCTTTCACACAATGTGCAGCTCTATTTAGGGCGGATTTTCTATTTGAAAGTTGTAACTTCGGTTAACGTTAATTTTGTGGCTGGTAATAGGGCATTTGGATTTCGCAGGCTACCAATAAAAGATTCAATACATGAATAGAAATCTTAAGTTGATGCTCGTAGGCTTTGCAGTATTAGCTCTCTTTTCTTTCTATCAGGCCTTTGATTTGAAAGCAAGTGTGGAGCGAGGTAAAACTGTCTATGGAGCATATTGTATGTCCTGTCACATGGCAGAAGGTGAAGGCCTTGCGGGTGTTTTTCCGCCGCTTGCAAAGTCAGATTATCTGAAAGACAGGAGCAGACTTGTAAAGATTGTTTTGTTGGGTGCTCGGGGCCCCATGAAAGTAAATGGTGTGGATTACAGCGGAGAGAAAGCTGGCTTCAGCCTCACGGATCAGGAAGTATCAGATGTAGTAAACTACGTACGAAACGCATGGGGCAACAAGGGTGAGCCCCTACGTCCGGCGGAAGTCCAGCCGGCACTTAAGGCAAGTGTCAAAGACTACCAACCCTACTGATCTATGTGAGATAATTCACGTCGGAGAATTAATGTTTACTACTGTCGGTCAACATGAGATAGCAACTTTGTGGTATACCGAACTGGGGCGTGACTTCAGGTTTCAACACTGTTTATGTAGTTATTGGTTTGTCAGCTGGGAGGTTAATTTTTCATAGTCTATTTTTGAATGATGCCTTGCATCCATGGGAATCTGATCGACAAGAATTATTTTGTCGTGAGGTATGTCCTTAACATGTTGCTTCAATAGCTCGGGTTTTACAGCAGACTGGATGGCCAAAATATGCTGATCCTTAATTGTAAGCAAAGTTCCGATTTCAACACCCTCAATATTTCGAAGATGATTTTCAATCATGAAGGGAGAAAGATAACGCTCTCCTGATGGGATAAGTTGTTTGCAGGGGCCGGTAAGAAATAATTCATCCTTATTAATTAATCCGCTGTCGCCAGTCCTGTGCCAAATGGTATCGCCGGCAATAATTTTATTTTTTCTGAACGCTTCTTCATTTCTAAAATATTGTTTTAAGACGTGTGGTCCGGAGACAATAATCTCTCCAATTTGCCCTTCTTTGACGACCATCCGGTTTAGTTGTTCCACTGTGCATGGAGGAATTACGCCATCATTGATTTCAATTATTTTCAACTGCGTTTTATGGTAAGGCTTTCCAACGGGTAATCCGTCTAAAGTTGCTATAGATCGTTTTACCAGCGCTTTCGCGTCGATCGAGCTGATGGGCTCTGCTTCAGTTGAACCATAGACTATTGTGCAACTGGAATGCGGGAATGCTTTTGTATACAGCAAAGCTTCATTCGGAAAGACCGGCGCCCCGCCCGTAAACACCTTTCGAATCTGGCCATAAGTGAATCCCTGTTCGATGGCATATTCCGACAGTTTCTTTACAAAAAAAGGTGATGCTGTGATCCGGGTGACATCGTTCTTCCTGATTTGTGCTGCAATTAAAGCCGCATTCATCAACGCAGGTTTCGTCATCTTGAAATCGGCAATAACGGAGGTACAGCCAACACCTAAATTAACAAAGAGCACTATGGGCAACACCGGCATGTCTACATCGTCTACTGTTGGATCAATCTCCTCCATCAGGGCATCGAACTGTTCTTTTAGAAATGCATGCGTCCTGTCGGCCGCCTTTGGTGTTCCTGTACTTCCCGTGGTGAAAGTAATTAACGCAGTAGTATGCGGATCTACCTGCGTGATCGGAATACTGTATTGAAATGTTTTATGTAGTCGTAATTTGATTGGAATACGTCTTAGTTCCCTTGAAAAGAATGTCAATAGCCTGGCTTTAAAAACACCCACAAATCCTCTGCAATCGGCAAGCCTGCAACAAATGTCCAGCCTCTTTCTGCTTACCCATTCATCCAGAAAAACGGCAGTAGCGCCAATGTAAAACAGTGCCAGTACAATTCTGTAAAGATCAATACCCATGGGGAGGAAAACCAGAACCCTGTCGCCTTCGGAAATACCCTTCTTCTTGAAATACGCAGCAGTTGCTTTTGCTTCCTGTGCAAGCTGTGCATACGTGATCGAACGTTTCGCGTCTACAATGGCAACATTGTGGGGATACCGGTCAGCCGCTGAAAGAAAAATCTCTGTGATGTTCAAAGCTTCAAACCATATAGTGTATAAGACTTATACTCATCCCCAGTATATTCTTTTGAGATCTGTATTGAGGCATTATCCCTGATCATAAGCGCATGAATCATCTTCTTGTATCCCATTCCCCTGGCTATCTGAACGATTT
>JAOUDZ010000161.1 GCA_029858965.1 Cyclobacteriaceae bacterium | reverse complement strand
CTCCGCTGCTGTTTACAATAGTAAGGAAAATATATTTCTGGGGACGAGTGGAGGTACCTGGAAATTAGAAGGAAATACATTGGTGGAAGTCCATGAATTCAATACCATAGACCCTGATTTGATTGGCAAAGAGATAAGAAATGAAGTAAAGATGAGTCAGGGTAAGTTGGTCATCACTGAAAAAGATAAGGAAGAGACATGGACGAGACTGGACGATACTACGCCAGGGAAGTTAGCTGGGGCGTGGATTATCACCGGACGTATAAATGACGGACAACTTCGCAAAATGACGCCAGGGGCAAGAAAAACGATGAAGATTCTATCTGGCACACGCTTCCAGTGGATAGCATACAATTCAGAAACAAAAGAATTCTTTGGAACAGGCGGAGGAACGTATACAACGGAGAATGGAAAATACACTGAGCACATCGATTTCTTTTCTCGTGACAATAGCCGCGTAGGCATGCAGCTGGAATTTGACTTTTCAATAGACGATGGCCAATGGCATCACCAGGGCCTTAGCAGCAAGGGTAGTCCGATAAACGAAATCTGGACAAAAAGAGAAAAACTCGGAATTTGAGATTAATTGCCAGCCAGGTAACTTTGCTTTAGTTGGCGATCAATGAAAACGATATGCCGTTCGATGTAAAGTGACAGTAATGCACCGGTAACGATGCTGCAATTTTGCCACCTGACTTCCTTTCCCTAACTTTCATAAGTAAGCAAATTCTTAACAGACGAATAACATGAACATCAACCGAAAAGATTTTTTGAAAGCGGCAGGATTGACTGGAGCTGGTCTTGTGCTTAATCCCTTTTCAACGTATGCTAATGCGGCTACGGCAGATACTTATCCCTTTGCATTAGGCGTGGCATCATACACGTTCCGACGGTCCAGCCTGGAGCAAACAATTGCTTATGTTCAACGGCTAGGGATTAAGAAGTTGGTCTTAAAGGATATGCACATGCCGCTAAATGATTCTGCTTCGGACATTCAAATGATTGCCAAAAAAGTGAGAGATGCGGGGATTGATCTTTATGGAGCAGGCGTTATTTATGTCAAAAGCGAACAGGAAGTGAACAATACTTTTGAATATGCTAAAAATGCCGGCTTAAAGATCATCATTGGCGTACCGAATCACGAACTGCTTCCATTGGTTGAAAAAAAAGTAAAGGAATACAATATCAAGTTTGCAATCCATAACCATGGACCCGGAGACGACCTTTATACGAGCCCCAGCAACGTGTATGAGAAGGTGAAGAATCTTGATAGCAGGATAGGCCTGTGCATGGATATTGGTCATGTAGTAAGAATAAAAGAAGATCCGTCAGTGTGGGCCATCAAGTTCAAGGATCGACTTTTTGATGTCCACTTAAAGGACGTAAACAAAGCAGAGGCCGATGGTTCGTCAATAGAAATTGGCAGGGGAGCAATTGATATACCGGGATTTTTGAAAACGGTAATCGACATTGACTATAAGGGTACACTTTCGCTTGAATATGAAAAAGATGCTGATGATCCCCTGCCCGGCGCCGCGGAGTCAGTTGGCTATGTTAGGGGGGTATTGAAAATGCTTTAAAGCGCCATTGTGAATATATGCACTCTTCTTATTTCCTCACTTTTCAAGCTTGATTAACCTGGCTGCGTCGGCACCACAAGAAGAAGCGTGAATGTTTACCTGATAGATAGTCCACGAATCATTGTTAGTGGCACAAAAGGCCTTTTTTTCCTAGTCATAATGATAGCTTATGGTGTATGGGGTGTGGGTAGTAAATTCTTCAATCTGTTTTTCACTTCGATTGATCGATGATGCTGAAAACAACAAGGACAAATTTTATTAAGACAAAAGCATCTGAATTGGGGTTCTCCTTCTGTGGCGTTTCCAGAGCAGAGTTTTTGAACGATGAGGCACGGCGGTTGGATGAATGGCTCCGGCGAAACTATCAGGGTAAAATGAGTTACCTCGAAAAAAACTTTGACAAAAGACTCGACCCGACCAAGTTAGTGCCAGGTGCCAGGTCAGTTGTAAGTCTGATTTATAATTATTTTCCTGCGAAAGATCTGGCAACCAAAGGTGACTTGAAAATAGCGAAGTATGCGTATGGCGAAGATTACCATACAGTAGTGAAAGATAAATTAAAGTTATTGCTGAAAAGTATTCATGATGAAATTGGTGATGTACACGGCCGCGCTTTTGTTGACTCCGCACCCGTAATGGAGCGGGCGTGGGCCAATCGAAGCGGCATAGGATGGATCGGCAAGAACAGTTTATTATTGAATCGTGAAATGGGCAGCTTCTTTTTTCTGGCTGAATTAATCATTGACCTGGAACTGGAGTACGATGGTGCCGGAAAGGATTATTGTGGAACATGCACCGCATGCATGGATGCCTGTCCTACGGAGGCCATTCCGGAGCCATACGTCGTAGACGGCAGCAAATGCATATCGTACTTCACAATCGAATTGAAAGAGGAGATTCCTGCAGCGGTTGAAGGAAAATTCGAAAATTGGATCTTTGGTTGCGATATCTGCCAGGATATTTGCCCATGGAATAGTTTTTCAAAACCACACCATGAATCTCGATTTGAGCCCAAACCCGAGCTGGGGGCGATGGCCAAACAGGATTGGATAGAAATTTCTGAAGAAGTTTTTCACAAGCTTTTCAAGAAATCAGCACTGCAGCGAACAAAGCTTTCAGGGCTGAAGCGGAATATTTCATTTATCACACAAATCAGGGAAGGATAAAAAAATAAAGCCCTCTCGCTATGAGAAGGCTCTTTAGAAGATTCATAAAATTAGGCCATCAAGCAACCACGAAGCAACGATTCAGGATCTCTTCGTGTACATTCCCAAACCTGTTGTAGCACCAACGTTTGAGTTCGTTCACTTCTTCACCGATCAGCAATTTGAGGGCTTTTCGCAGCTCTTTTTCGAATAAAAGCGCGCTAAAGCTCACTTTGGTGAGTACTGTTTTAACATAGTTCAGCATGATAACAATCTGAATTGTTTAAAGAGGATAAAATTACCTAACGACTGTTAATATAATAAATTGTTGAAATAACTAAAAGAACATTTAGGCATTTGTTTATCCTGGGCGAAGAGATAGCATATATTTAGCTAAGTCGACCCATTACCAGCTAAATTTCACTGGATACGCTGAATTTTTCGAGCCTGCAAGCGTTTTACATTAACTTGCAACGATTAGCTTGCGAACGGATTTCATATGCGATTGATTTTTTCGACAAAGGTATTTATTGGTCTGTTTTTGGCCATCTTCATCTCCAAAACAGCCTTTGGACAATCGGTCCAAATTACGCTTGGGCCTGATGAAATTGGGGAAAACCAGACCTGGACCATCACCGTTACAGCCCAAAATGAAAGGCTTCGGAGTTATGACAATTTTCCGGAAATTTCTGGTTTTCGAAAGCGCGGACAATCAACCCAGTCGACAACCAACATAGTTAACGGACAGATTTCCTCTGCTCAAAGCGTAATTATGACCTATATTCCCGAAAGGCAAGGTACATTCACCATCCCCTCGTTTACAATGAATGTCAATGGTAAGGCGGTTAACGTTCCTGGAAAGAAAGTAAAAGTTGGTGCGGCGATACAGCAGCAGCGGGATCCGTTCAAGAACTTCTTTGATCGTTCGAACGATGATTTTTTTGATGCCGGAGATACGGAATTTGTAGACATCAAGGAGGATGCCTTTCTGGCGCTCACCACCAGCAAAGATGAAGTATACGTTGGGGAAGGTTTCAACGCAACACTATCCTTTTTTGTTTCTCAGGATAACAGAGCGCCACTTCAGTTTTATGAATTGGGAAAACAACTGGCAGATATCTTGAAGAAGATAAAGCCTGTAACATGTTGGGAAGAGAATTTCAATATTGAAAATATAGAGGGGGAGAATGTAAAAATCAACGGTAAAGACTATACGCAGTACAAGGTTTACCAGGCGTCGTATTTTCCCCTGAATGCCGAGCCCATTGAATTTCAAAGCGTTGGGCTGGAAATGATAAAGTACAAAGTGGCCAAGAATCCATCATTCTTCGGCCAAAACCGTAAGGAGGATTTTAAGAAATTTTATACAAAGCCAAAGAAAATCAGGGTAAAAGAACTTCCCCCTCATCCCATGCGAGACGCAGTAGCTGTAGGTGATTATCAATTGGACGAGCGCATTCGCAACACAGACTTAGTCACCGGACAAAGTGCCGGATATAATTTTAATGTCTTTGGTGAAGGGAATATTTCAGCCATTGAAAAGCCACCGACTCACAGTAATGACCGATTTGAGTTTTATGAACCCAATATCCGGCAGGATATTACGAGACAAAATAATCATGTCACCGGGACAAAGTCATTTAGTTATTTCATGATTCCGAAGGAACCGGGGCAATATAGTTTGGGTGATTATTTTCAGTGGATATTCTTCAATCCAAAGGAAGGCAAATATGATACCCTGAAATCCCGACTCACCGTGTATGTTACTGGAGAGAGTAAGAGAAATGAAGCTATTCAATCGAGCGACCTGGGAAATTTTTATGATAGAATTGGTGGAGCGGACAATGCGTTGAAAAAGGTTTCGGATAGTCGTTGGCAGAAATGGGCGTTCAATGTTTTTATTTTGGTGATGATAAGCGCTTCCGCGTATATTGTATTCAGGAAATGATCCGGCCGATAGTCAACAAAAGACGGATGTAAAGAAAAGATGAGCAACTCTTACGGAACACTTTTTCGGATAACCTCATTTGGGGAATCGCACGGGCCAGCTATAGGCGTTGTCATTGATGGTTGTCCGGCCGGCCTGGAAATTGATGAGACCTTTATTCAGGCAGAACTTTCCCGGAGGAAACCTGGCCAAAGTAAAATCACCACCCAGCGAAAGGAGAGCGATGCATTTAAGATTCTTTCGGGAGTTTTTGAAGGCAAGACCACGGGAGCACCGATTGCTATCGTAATTGAAAATGAAGATCAACGCAGCAAAGATTATAGCCATCTGGCAGAAACTTTTCGGCCCTCTCATGCTGACTATACTTACGAATCAAAATATGGGACCAGGGATTATCGCGGTGGAGGAAGAAGCTCCGCCCGCGAGACAGCAGCAAGAGTTGCTGCCGGAGCCATTGCAAAGTTGTTACTGAGACGGGTCCAGGTTGAAATCAATGGATACGTTTCACAAGTCGGTGATATTATAGCGCCTCCCTATGCGCAACTTAACCTCAAGGATGCCGAAAGCAACATTGTCCGTTGCCCGGATGCAGGAACTGCCGAAAAAATGATTGAATTAATCGATAGGGTAAGAAAAAGCCGAGATACCGTTGGAGGGATAGTAACGTGCGTTATTAGAAATACCCCGGTTGGGCTAGGTGAACCGGTGTTTGATAAGCTACATGCTGAATTGGGAAAAGCAATGTTAAGCATAAATGCTGTAAAGGGATTTGAATACGGAAGTGGCTTTGAAGGCGTGAAACTAATGGGCTCTCAACATAACGACGAGTTTTACAATGATGGCGGTAAGATTAAAACAAAAACCAATCATTCTGGCGGCATCCAGGGAGGCATCTCAAACGGCGAAGATATTTACTTCAACGTCGCATTCAAACCGGTAGCAACAATAATGACAGACCAGCAAAGTGTAGATAAAGAAGGCAATGAAACTATAGTATCGGGAAAAGGCAGACATGATCCGTGCGTAGTACCACGGGCTGTACCGATCGTTGAGGCGATGGCCGCACTTGTTCTTGCCGATTTTATGCTAAGGGACAAAGCAGCCAAGATTTGACGCACAACTCAAAAATTGGTAGTGTACCACTCAGGAAGCGCTATATGTGGATTTCAGGACCCGGGACAAATTTGGGGCTGAAATGACTTTCCATAACCTTCATGCAGTATGTAAAGAAAAGGTACAAGGGGTACGGACTGGAGAGAATCCCCTCGTATTCGTTGCGAATCACTGGTAAAAGCCTTGGTTTTAAAGTAACATAAGTGTTCATCAACAGAAACTATTGTTTATGAAAAAGAAGATGCCGCTGTACGGGAAAATTCTCATTGGTATGGGATTAGGATTGGTGTGGGGAATACTGGCCACTCCGTTAGGGCTCGTCGAATTCACGCACCTTTGGATTAAACCCTTTGGAACAATATTTATCAATTGTTTAAAACTCATTGCTGTTCCCTTAATTATTGTCTCCTTGATTGATGGTGTATCCAATCTTTCGGATATAAGCAAACTCTCGAGAATGGGTGGAAAAACTATAGGGCTCTATATCGGAACAACGGTAATAGCAGTTACTATCGGGCTAACCCTGGTAAATATTATTAACCCCGGCCATTATTTATCTGCAGAACGCAGAGACTACCTGAGAGAAACATTTGCATCTGATCTTGATTCAAGTATTCTTACCGCGCACAGTACAAAAGACGCTGGACCATTGCAGATTCTTATAGACATCGTGCCTGACAATTTGTTTAATTCTTTCTCTGACAATACGAACATGTTGCAGGTTATATTCTTCGCCATTTTATTTGGTGTGGCCATGATTTTGTCGGCAAAAGAGAAAGTCGCGCCTGTTAAGAACTTTTTTGATGGGGCCAACACTGTTATCTTATCCATTGTTGACATCATTATGCGGTATGCGCCAATTGGTGTGTTTGCGTTACTGGCAAGTCTTAATATAGATGTAGAGCTCCTTCAAGCACTAAGCATTTATAGTCTGAATGTCGTACTTGGACTAGCCATGATGGTATTTGTTACCTACCCACTCCTTCTCAAAACCATGACCAAGGTGAGGTATTCTCGATTTGTCAAAGCAGTTCTTCCTGCACAAATTCTAGGATTTTCTACCAGTTCCAGCGCTGCTACTTTGCCCATCAC
>JAOUDZ010000054.1 GCA_029858965.1 Cyclobacteriaceae bacterium | reverse complement strand
ATTACTACGAAATACTGGGAATCGATCAAAACGCGGATGCCACACAAATCCGGACAGCCTACAAACATTTGGCGAAAGAATATCACCCGGATCGAAATCCTGAAAATAAACAAGCCGAAGAAATTTTTAAGATCGTAAATGAAGCATACCACACGCTTTCAGACCCCTTAAAAAAAGCAAGGTATGATGCCCGGCTGAATCCGGAGGATACCATCACGCAGGAGGATTGGCGCGAGATCAATAAGAAGAAGTACTTCCGCTGGCAAATGGCGCAACAGAAGAAGTATATTATTGACAAGGATTACTTCAGAATTCAGGCGCTGGCCTTTCTTGTCTTTGTAGTCATTGCAGGCTTTTGTTTCGCTGTACTCAACACTGCACAGTATTTTATTAAACAGAAAAGAATTGAACACTACCTGGCCAACAGCAGGGTGTTGAAGTATGCAGGTACGCTCTTCAACGAAGGGCAATTCGACGACGCCTTTACCGTAATCCATACATTACATCAAGAAGATCCCCTGGAATACCGCATCAACTTCATGAACGACAGTCTCGTAGGTCAGCTTCAGCATTTGGCAAATGAGCGATTTGAGAACAAGGATTTTTCGTCGGCCATGGAGCTTTATTTGTTGATCCAAAAGCACGAAAAACCGGTGAGTTTTGAAACCATACGCCTGCTTTCCCTATGCCAATATCACCTGGGTGATTACGAAGCCTCGCTGCAAGGTATGAAACGACTGCACAATCAGCAGCCGAACAATCTCGAACTTGTATACAATATTGGTATGATTAATCTTGAAAAATTGGAAAATCCACAAGAAGCACTTTATTACTTTACGTTCGGAAAAAAACTGTTCAAAGAAAACCTGAGCAAGATCTATGGTGCCGCATTTGAAATCATCATGGATCCCAATGATGCTCCCGACATTTACTTTGATATTTTTGTGGGACGTGCCCGGGCAAACATACTGTCGAATAATTTTGAAGAGGCTGTGACCGACTGTAACTGGGCTATCTATCTCCGGCAAAATCAGGGAGAACCCTATAAGATCAGAGCCATGGCCAATGCAGCAAATAAGAATTTCGAAAGTGTTTGCCGTGATATTCGAAATGCAAAAAGCGCCGGTGCAACAGAAACCGAAACACTGGAAAAGCAATACTGCCGTTAGCCATCATAATTGAATTGTTTCCTGATCAATGCCAATGAACAGGCATCACCCGAAAGCTTCCTCAATGGTGGTTGATTGGTACCTGACTCCCCAAGCCAGGTTGTCATGTTACGGGTTCAGCAGGATACTGGTAAAAATGGCGTTCACCTTTTCACAAAACCATACGTTGAAAAGGGAAATGGTCCGGGATTGCATGGCCTGATCAGAATCTCAATGTAATTTCTAATGAAAAAATCACAAGGTTTTTGGTCCTTAAGCAGCCTTGATGGGCGTCGGCATGGTACCCGGTGTTTCGGTCAATACGCCACAAGGGTTTGCAAAGTAACGGCGCCTTCGTCATTCCAGCACCATTATTGGACAATCTAGCCCGGATTTCATTACTTCGGTCGAAAAATTCGAAAGCACAAACTACTTTCAAGTCTCAACGTAGATTGCTATTTACCAACTGCCGCGCATCCACTAATATGAATTTCAGCAGATGTATGATTTATGCCCAATCTAAGTTGAAGTATATGTACAAAAATTCCACATTTGACCGCACCTCAATACTGCAGCAATATGCCATACATAAACAACATGGACTTCAGGGCCGCTTCAAATTCAAGAGTTAATTTGCGTCTTAAGCAGGTACTGGTTCTTGCCACCGCCATCCTCATCGGGATGCTCATTTCAGTGCTGGCGAGCGTCTGAGGTTAGCAGCCCGCACAACGTTGTCCGGATAACAATAAGCCTCCGAAACTCACCCACTGTACTTCAATGGGCGACCAGCCGGGCCAATCGCATTTGAATACCCCTTGCGTAATCTTTTTTTGTCCCTCCCTGATCCAGGTGTGCCTTTTCATTTTCCACCTATCAGCTTTCTTCCTAGTTTTAGGTCATGGATTTCAACAAGGATATTTTCTTTAATAATCTTGCACAAACTACTGATTCACCCTATTTGATTGCCGTCGCACGGGCAGAAGGAATCTACCTTTACACGCCTGAAGGAAAGCGATACACGGATCTTATCTCAGGAATTGGCGTGAGCAATATAGGTCACCGTCACCCAAAAGTACTTCGGGCTATCCAGGATCAGCTTGACAGGCATTTGCATGTCATGGTGTACGGAGAGTACATCCAGTCACCACAAAATCTGCTGGCAAAAAAAATTACAGACCTGCTTCCAAAAGCCCTCAATTGCTGCTACTTCGTAAATTCCGGCACAGAAGCAAATGAAGGTGCGCTTAAGCTGGCCAAGCGGTATACCGGCAGAACTGAAATCGTATCATGCCGCAAATCCTATCATGGGAGCACCCATGGATCGTTGAGTGTTTCGGGAAATGAAGCAAAGAAGTTGGCATTCCGTCCGCTACTACCCGATGTGCGCTTTGTGAACTTTAACGAACCCGATGCATTGGAAGAGATCACAGAACGGACTGCCTGCGTGATCATGGAAACCATTCAGGGTGATGCCGGCGTTCGCATACCTTCCCCGGAATATATGCAGGCAGTCCGGGCCCGGTGCAGTGAAACCGGTGCCCTGCTCATCCTGGATGAAATTCAATGTGGCATGGGTAGAACAGGAACGCTCTTTGCCTTTGAACAATTCGGTATCGTTCCTGACATCCTTACTGTGGCAAAAGCGTTCGGCGGTGGTTTGCCGCTTGGCGCATTCATCTCCAGCAAGGAGATGATGAACCAGCTAACACACGACCCAAAGCTTGGACACATTACAACGTTTGGCGGCAACCCGGTTTGTTGTGCGGCGGCCCTGGCAACGCTGCAGGTAATTGAAGAAGAGCATTTATTGGCGGGCGTGGAGGACAAAGGGAAACTTTTTGTTCAGCTTTTGCAGCACGATAAGATAAAGGCCATTAGAAGAATTGGCTTACTCTTCGCCATTGATTTCGAATCTGAGGAAATCGTCTCACGGATTGTCGAAGAAGCCAAAAGGAGGGGTATTATTTGTTATTGGTTCCTATCGCATCCCAATAGTTTTCGCATTGCACCTCCGTTAACCATTACGAATGATGAGATTGAAGAATCTTGTTCATTAATCTTACAGGCTATTGATGCCGCCTAGCCTGATCATGACGATGATCCACAAGCGAGGGAAAGCATGCTGCTATAGTTTTTCAATAACCAGGTTGTGATTCGTGTAAATGCAAATATCTGCTGCAATGGTCAGGCTTTCACGCACGATTTCTTCTGCAGTCAGGTGAGGTGCGTGTTTCTTTAGTGCCAACGCGGCAGATTGTGCATACATGGCACCTGACCCAATTGCGGCTACATGATTGTCTGGTTCAAGAACATCACCATTTCCTGAGAGCACAAGAATTTCATCTTTGCTGGCTGTAATGAGCATGGCCTCCAATCGGCGGAGGTAACGATCCATACGCCAGTCCTTGGCCAATTCAATGGCAGCGCGCTTCATATTTCCGCCATAGGTGCTGAGCTTCTCTTCGAAGCGTTCAATCAGTGTGAACGCATCGGCGGTAGACCCTGCGAATCCCGCAAGGATCTTTCCTTCCGAGAGTCTTCGGATCTTACGTACGTTGCTCTTGGCAACATAATTGCCCATCGTTGCTTGTCCATCGCCGCCGATCGAAATCTGGCCGTTGTGCAAAACTGCTAAGATGGTAGTTGCGTGTATTTTTTCCATTTTCTTATAAAGCGTAAACCCCAGGAACCCCGGGGTTTAGCATAGTTCGACTAAATCAATATTCGTACCGGATCTTCCAGCAAACCTTTTAAGGTCTTCAGAAACGCCGCCCCTACTGCACCATCTACTGCCCGGTGGTCGCATGAAAGCGTAACCTTCATCACATTGCCTGGAACAACCTGGCCGTTTTTAACAATGGCTGTTTCCTTAATACCGCCAACGGCAAGGATACAGGCATCCGGCGGATTGATAATGGCCGTGAAGTCCTCTATCCCAAACATACCCAAATTGGATATGGTGAACGTACTTCCCTCCCAATCGGATGGCTGTAGTTTTTTATCGTGTGCCTTTTGTGCTAAATCTTTCACTTCGACAGAAATATGCGACAGTGATTTGTTCTCCGCAAAACGAACCACCGGCACGAGAAGTCCATCTTTAACGGCCACAGCGACACCAATATGAATATGATGATTCTTCCGCATTTTATCGCCGAGCCAGCTCACGTTCACATCCGGATTTTGCCGGATGGCTGCCGCCACGGCCTTGATTACCATATCATTGAAGGAAATTTTCACCGGACTAATTTCATTGATGCTTTTGCGGGCCTCAATGGCTTTGTCCATGTTAATCTCCATCGTTACGTAGAAGTGCGGCGCAGTGAATTTGCTTTCAGCCAACCGTTTTGCTATTGTTTTCCGCATCTGCGATACAGCCACCTCTTCAAAACTTTCTTCACCCACCACCGATGGCAGCACGACAGGTGCTGGCTGGCCAGCTTTTGCCGGAGCAGCCGTTGGCTTATAGTTTTCAACATCGCGCTTCGTCACGCGTCCCTGGTCACCAGAGCCCTCAATCTTTCCGATATCATAACCCTTATCCTGCGCCAATTTTTTTGCCAGCGGAGATGCTTTTATTCTTCCATTTGAAGCATGTACCTCGGCAATTTCTCCGGTTTTCGGCAACCCGGCAGCGGGCTTCTGTTCTTTAGCCATTGGCGTTTCAGATTCGGATGGAGATCCTTTTGCTTCATGTGCCTTTAACAATGTTTTCCAATCAGCATCCTTCTCGCCAATGATTGCCAGCACACCGTTAACCGGCACCGACTTGCCAGCCTCGGCACCCACATAAAGCAAGGTGCCGGTGTTATAGGACTCATACTCCATCGTGGCCTTGTCCGTTTCCACTTCTGCAAGCAGTTCATTCGCCTTCACACTATCGCCAACCTTCTTGTGCCAGGCCGCAATAACGCCTTCCGTCATGGTATCGCTCATTTTTGGCATTAATACGATCTCGGCCTTAATCCCCGAAGTATCTATGGCAGGTGCGACTGCTGCGGAGACAGTGTCGGCACCCCCTGTGGAGGCTTCAACCTTCCCACCATCTGCGGCCGCAGTTACTGCCCCGGAAAGCAACGCCGAATAATCCTCTCCTTTATTTCCTACAATGGCCAATACATCGTTTACCTGAACAGCCTGCCCTTCCGGGACACCCAAATACAGAATAGTACCTGAATTGAAAGATTCATAATCCATCGTCGCCTTGTCCGTTTCGATTTCAGCCATCAATTCACCAGATTTCACCGTATCGCCCACCTTCTTGTGCCACTTGGCAACCACGCCTTCCGTCATGGTATCACTCATTTTGGGCATTCGTATTATTTCTGCCATTGTAGATTGTAGATTTTAAATTATGCTGCTTAACCTTTCCGCCATCGAAAATCCAAAAATAGGTTTAAATCAGGCGAATTTCAAGCTATTAGAAACCGATATTACCAATCAGGAATTCAAATACCACCCCGCTGGTATTGTATGCATTTGAAAACCGGTAGGTAGACCTGAACCCAATCTCGAACTTGGGCAGAAATCGCATGATGTTGATATCGAAAGTTGTTTCCACACCAACGGACTGATATTCGTCGTCGTTGGAAAAGCCGTACGCGCGACTTAAATCCGCGGTGTAATAGTATTGCCGGCCCTGACCCTGGCCATAATCAAAGAATATGTTGGCCTTTATGCGTTGTACGTTTAAGACAGGCCCCAGTGCAATGTCCGGATACCATAGGGGAAAAGCGTAGTTCGCAGAAAGGGACAAAAATTTTTCGTCCGCAGGATAGCTCATGCCCCGGGGTTTTGGTATTCTGTTGCGAAACGTATACAGGTTGGTCTCTACACCCTGCAAACTCTCCTGATAGGCCCCACGCGCATAGAAAAAATGATGTTTTGCAAAGCCCGGAAAATAAAAAGTCGATCGGACCGCAAATAATTTTCCCACAAAATCACCTTCATAGGGCGTATTGTAGAATTCAGCATCAAGGGTCTGTCCCCATCGACTCAAAAAATCGCGACGGCTCCGTTTCAATAAATTGTAAAACGAAAAGGTAGCCCTGTTATAAAGCAAGGTGCCATCATTCAATTGATCTTTATGAACGAAGAGCAAAGTGTCATTGGCCGGTGTAATCCGATCCGGCCCCTGGTACAGCACGTTGCCATCGTTTTTTACGGTGCTTTCAAATGACGAAGTCTTGGTAAAACCTACGGCATTACCGATCGTCAACTTACGGGAATACCTGGAATTTGTTAATACGAGGGGCAATCGAAGTCCTCCCTCCATCGTATACTCCTGCCAGGTGAAGCGCGTTGAATTTCCAAATCCCGTTACCGTGTTTTGCCGGTTACCGGCTTGTACGCCAAAATCAATAATGGGATACAATCCCTGATAGCTCAGGCCTGCCCTCCACAATGAGGTGCCCTCGTTAATATCATATGCATAGCCAGCCGTGATCGAAGTGGTACTGAGAATATCCCGTGAGGTGATCCCGATATTAACTTGGGTAAGGTCGTTCGTTACATACGCCCCCCAATTGTACGGATTAATGATTCCCTTCACCTTGGCATATTTTGTGACAGGGAATTTTTGCTTTGGTACACTATCAAGTAACGTCGGCCTTGCTTCCTGCGCTACAAGATATTCATACAATCGTGGCGTTTTGGATATGGTTTGCCTGTCAAAAAGGGTCCAGCTGGATTTATCAAATGGTATTTTCACTACATCTAGTCCATCGCGCGTCTGCTCATTGTAATAGATTGTTTTGCCATCGCCGGAAATGGAGGGATTGTACGCACCAAATCTACTCGTAGTGATTTGATACCTAAGATTCGTCCCAAGATCCAACACGAACACATTGTCAATGCCGCTTACCGGAGAATTGAAGAAAAGGTAGTTACCCTGCAACACAGGATGTCCAACATTCTCATGTGACACCGGCAGAACATCGCGAACCAGGCCAGACTCAACATCCAGTATGGAAATGGTTTTACCGCCGTTCGTATTTTTAAGAAGTGCTATCTTTTTTCCATCATCGGACCACCTGGGCATCGAATAGAAATAATTTTCAGGATTCGGAAACGATTTTACGAGATCTCCGGTATAAACATCCAATATCAAAACTGAATTTTGGTAGGCATTATCCGATTGAACCGTAACCACTTGCTTTGCATCCGGAGACAGTGCGGCTCCACTCAGTCGGGTGTGTCTGCCGCCAATCACCCACCGCATACCGGTATCGATATCATATATTTTGATGAGCGAATAGCTGCGCACACTCCACCGGAGATCAAATCCATATTCATTCCAAACGATCTTCGAATTAGAAGCCGACAGCATACCCGCGTCGTTAATAAACCCGGGCGTAAATTGTTTTTCAACCTTGCCTTCCTTTAGCAGCACGAACTGCTCTATGTCGCCGATACCCCTTTTCATGGCGACTATGGCTCCATCCTTCATTGCTTGCGGGTATAGATAGTCGGTATAGGCCTTGGTACTGTGCCGCGTAACGTTATGGAAAGGGGTCAGTTTTAGGCCAGCACTTTCCGCCTGCCACGCATGTTTCAAACTATCTGCCATTTCCCTGTATAAATCAGTCACATAGAGTCCTGTCTTGTTGTGGATTGCATTTGAAAATGCAAACGGCACAAAAGGTACACGCCATGACCTGGATGTGATCTTTCCCCAAATTTCCGGGTCGTTTGTTTTTCTGCGCAAATAGCTCACCATGTAGTATCCCAGGACATAGTGATTTGGGATGTTGTTTTTATAAGACCGTAGGTATTGCTTGTGGTAGTTAAAGGTTCTCCCGGACAACAAGTTGGTCCTGAAGACCAGTCCGAAATTTGGAATCCTGCCTCGTCCGCTGTGCGTAAATGCTGTTTCCACTGCTACTGCATCACCCTCCCAAAACCACTGTGGGGCTGCTGCCTGCGACATCCCGGCCAGCGTGCTTGAGCCAAATAAGTAATAGAATAATTTGTTAAACCCGCGGGTTGCGTGCTGGTACTGCACTACGTGCCGGTATTCATGCGATGCCAGCAGATCCAGCCAATCGTTTGTACCCAAAAAATTGTAATCCTGAGGAGGCATCGTATAAAACTCTGATCTCCGGGGAAGTATGGAAACAAAACCGTTAGAGACAGCAGATTGATTCTGAAGGATAACCGTAATTTTTCTTGGCACCGAACCCAGGGTTCTTGCCTCTGCCGTACGAATATGTTCTAAAGTATTGGCTACACGTTGAGCCTGCTGATCAAACCCCGTTGGAAATAATACCTTGAAATTTTCAGTCCTGACCTGTCGCCACCTTAAACGCGTTGGATTACCATCCAAAACAGTTTGCCCATATACGCAGGTATACAGGCAACCCATTATCAATAGCGAAAAACAATTCTTCATCCAGAGCACTTTGCCGAATGAAAGATGAAACTCCCTTTTGTGAAATGCAACTATATGCTATTCTTTAATCTCAAGCTCCTGCATTACAAGGGCACTGGCCTGAAAATATCCCAGTGCGCCGTTGCTTAGGTTCGTTCTGGAATTTGCTGGTGGCTGACCAAAAAGACCTCCATCGTTGTTCAGCAGACTCTGCAGGTCATTGTAAAATACATAACCCTTCCGGGTTAGGCTGTACATTTCAACCCGCGCAATATCGCCGGGGCCATAATAAATTGGTGAGGGAACACCATCAATATTCTCTCCCAGAATCTCGTCATCTGCATAATAAATGTCTGTATCATCGTACACCTTTAGGGAGTCATTTCGATAGAATTTAAACAGGTAAAAATCGGTTGTATTCTGCGGTTCCTTTGCAAATAATAACACTTCATAGAACTTACCGTAATCCTTAGGATCCTCCTGCTCATCAGTACTGATGCGATAAGTCAATGAGTCTATTGCAGTTACCGGCTGCAATTCGTCTTCAGCTTCGTAGCCTTCGCCATCAACGGTTACCACGAGTTTGTAAGTTCTTCCAATTTCTCCGGTGAAGGGAACTTCAGGCAGGTAGAACCCAATCGAATCCGCTAAGTTTCCGGGGTTATGAATGAATTGAAATTCATTTCCAATGTCATCCCGCACCAATACGGTAGCATCCTCTACGCCCGGTGTATCACCCGTTGCATAAAATCCTACAGACCGGGAGATTTTGACATATTGATAACCCAACTGGTTTGTTACCTGCCCTTCAATGACAATACGCGATGCACTTTGATTTAGGTCAAGCAATACTGTTTTTTCACAGGAGAAAAAAACAACGGCGAAGGCGATAACAATAAATATATTTTTCATATCGATGATGCTAAAATTTGAAATTGTAGGTTACAGATGGCAATATGGGAAACAGGTAAATCATGCGCGCTTCCTTTGTTCTTCCGTCTCCAATAACATCGCCGTCCTCATTCTTCGCCGTTCTGGTATAGATGGTGAACGGATTTTGCCGATTGTATGCATTGTACACTGAAAAGACCCACTGTCCATGCCACTTCCGGTTTGCATTCTTTTTGGGTGTAAGTGTTGCCGACAAATCAAGCCGGTGAAAAGCCGGCAGACGGTAACCGTTTCGCTCCGTAATAACATCCGGATTATAATTTTGATACGCAAACTTCCCTGTTGGTAAAGTAGTAGGCCGTCCGGAGCTATAGGTGAAGTTTGCACCGAAAGTCCACTTCGCATTCATATCATAGGCAGCTTGAATATTCACTACGTTCCTGCGGTCGTAGTTGGCTGCAAATGCACGGTCGAGATTGACACCAGACACCTTGCGCATTGCTTTTGACAACGTATACCCTATTGCCCCTGTTAGTTTGCCTTCCCTTTTGGTCACCATGAGTTCGAGCCCATACGCCCAGGCCTTACCTTGCCGGAATTCTGTCGACAAATCCTGATTAAAAAAGATGTCCGCATTATCAGCGAAGTCAGTCACGTTCTTTATGTCCTTATAATACACTTCAGCCGAAAATTCGTAAGTATTGTCTTTCAAGTTTCTGAAATATCCTGCCGCCACCTGATCTGCTAATTGCGGTTCCAGATAATATCCGCTTGGATTCCAGGTATTGAAAGGGACAGGAACGGTTCCTGCGGCGATGAGATGGGTATTCTGAACCATCCGGTTGTACGATAACTTCACCGATTGTCCATCCGCGAATATATATCGCAATGCTAATCGCGGTTCAAGGTTAACGTACGTCTTGATGTTTTCCCAGGCACCATAATGCACTGTATCCGTTCTGCTAATATCGATATTGTCTTGAGGATCATCGTACAGGTAAACATCACTGCTTCCCACATTTTGAAAGATAGATAAACGAACACCATAATCAATCGTAATCCGATCGCTGAGTCTCTGCTGATCGCTGACGTACAAGCCATGATCCAGCGCGTACATGCGCTGGAGTTCGACATCTGAAAAAATTGAACCTGCGGTGTTGGGCGATATGCTGCCCGGGGAAAATCTTCTCCCCGTAAGATGATACCCGAAAGACAATTCGTTTTTGGTGTTGATGAAGTAGGTTAAGTCGTTCTTGATGCTTAATTCCTGCAAGTTTGAAGTCCACTTGAAACCCTGAACGGCGTCCTGCAACTCTAACTTGTAATCAAAGTTGCTGGCAATGATGGATGTGTTGGAAAATAGGCGGTCATTAAAAAGATGGTTCCAGCGGAAGGTAGCTGTCTTGTTTCCCCACGCAAAACCAAACTCATTGGAAAATTTAAAATCATCGCGTCCCGAATAAAAGGCGGCAAAGAATCTGTTGTTATTATTATGCTTCCAGTTAACCTTTGCATTGATATCATAAAAGTAAACCAGATTATCCTGATTGGCAGCCTTCAGAAATAAATCCACGTACGACCGCCGGGCCGAAACAATGAATGAACTTTTGTCTTTCTTCAAGGGCCCTTCTACCATCACCCTGCTTGCCATTGTCCCAATTCCGCCGGAGACACCAAATTCTTTGTTGTTCCCATCCTTTGTGCGAACTTCCAGGATAGAAGAAAGCCTTCCACCAAAACGCGCGGGAATACCACCCTTGTACAACTCGGAGTCCTTTATCACATCAGCGTTAAAAACAGAAAACAAACCAAATAAATGAGATGGATCATAGATGGGTGCTTCATCAATCAAGATCAGGTTTTGATCCGCGCTTCCACCTCGCACATAAAAACTTGATGTCCCCTCGCCTGCTGTAAGTACGCCGGGTAACATTTGAATATTTTTTATTATGTCAACTTCTCCAAACAAAGCCGGAAGTTTTCGAACCTGTTCCATATCGAGTGTGTTCTTGCTCATTTGCAGCGAAGTAACATTCTCATCAATAGGTTTGTCCAAGATCACAATCTCCTTAATCAATGTGGCTTCACTGACCATTTCAACATTGTACGCAATGTTCTTCTCTACGGCAATAGTTATCGTATGAGGCGTATAGCCTACATAGCTATACTGCATTTCGTAGGTTCCACTGGGAAGCGTAATGGAATAAAATCCATAGGCGTTGGTTATGGTACCGGCTTTTATTTGCGGAATATAAATGGTTACACCAATTAATTCCTCACCATTGCTGGCGTCTTTCACATACCCGTTAACGGTATACTTATCCTGGGCCGTCGCAAAGATGCTAAGCAGTAACAACATGGCAAACAGTACGCTTCGGGTCATTCTTGGTTGGATTGATATGTAAACCAGACAACTCATTGTTATCTAACCCCTATACATAGGGATAAAATAAAATGAATTCGACTGGACGCACTTCTACACACGGAAAAGGGATTAAATGGTTACCTTTGATTGAGAAAAAATCCGAGGCACCGTAAAACTAATCCTTTATGTGATGTTTAAGAAGCTCAAAGAACTCTACAATGAATTCAAACCTTATGTGCGCGTTGACCTCATTATGTATGGTGTTTTAATACTTCTGATTATTCTCTATTTTATCTTCAGCACAATATTTAGTTAGAAACTTCCGGTTCATTCCAGCTTCGGTGGCGTTTATACCTTATTGTAAGTCTTGTGCATCCAATTCGCGACGAATTTAATGCGTAAACTTCAACAGGCCTGCAAAAGATAGCAAATGTGAAAAAATGCCGGCCCGGGGGTTTCGATTCTCAGATTTCGGTTTTATTCATGGCGCATTAACCTGCTTTAACTTCAATTCCGGCAAGCTATTCAAATGCCGATGGCTTCCACCAAAAGTTTTCCACCGATTTGCGTATAATCCAAAACAAAAAAAGACCCAACGCATATCCGCCGGGTCTTTACAATGGTGGTAAGGTTATTACAATTACTATTCAGGGGCCTTTACACTCCAGGGCTTTTCGTTGTTATCCGTATCCGGAAACATAAGTTTAACAATTTTGAAGGCAATTAAGCCAAACGCGCCGTATGCCAGTACAAAACAAAGGATGATCGATAATAGATTCATGGGTATTGAGGTTTTTCTCTTTCCTAAAGAGAAATTGGTGCCATTACCCGGATAGCATGATAATGACATCATTGCATCTTAGAGTCAAACCGCGCCAAAAGGTTTAATTTGGGCTTAAAAAAGGACTTTCAGGCCTGAAAAGAAACTGTTCTGTGTATGGCAACTCCTTTCCATCTTGGCGCCAATGGCCCAAATTGAGACAAATTTCCACATAGACATTCCCGCTTTGGAAACTGGCTTGAGAATTACCAGCACCCTGAACATGCGCTTTCGCCATACCGTCTGGATTTGATGGCAGGCAAAAATCAGCGATATTTCGAGATTCATAAACCAATAGATGCTGAAAATTGACTGCCATACCCACATCATACCTAAGAAACTCCCGAACTGGGGTGAAAAATTTGGCTACGGCGATTTCATCTATTTACAGCACCATAAGAAAGGTTTCGCGAAGATGATGCTCGGAAACCAGTTTTTCAGGGAAATACGTGAGAACTCCTGGGATGCTGAAGTAAGAATAAATGAATATGAAAGGTTTGGCTGTCAGCTACAAGTCGTCAGTACAATCCCCGTTATGTTCTCTTATTGGGCGAAACCACTTGATTGCCTTGAAATATCCAGATTCCTTAATGATCACATTGTTGAACTCCTTGTCAGGTACCCGAAAAACTATCTGGGGCTGGCAACCATCCCCATGCAGGACAGTGAACTTGCTATCCAGGAATTGGAACGGTGTAAACAATTGGGCATGAGTGGTATCCAGATAGGGTCGAACATAAATGATCTCAACTTAAATGAGGAAAGGTTCTTCTCTATTTTTGAAGCCTGTGAAAAAATTGGGATGGCAATATTGGTGCATCCCTGGAACATGATGGGCCAGAAGAGCATGCAACGCTATTGGTTGCCATGGTTGGTAGGTATGCCCGCGGAAACATCCAGGGCGATTTGTTCTATGATATTTGGCGGAATTTTTGAGAGACTACCAAAATTGAGGGTTAACTTTGCACACGCCGGTGGATCCTTCCTTTCCACGATTGGCAGAATTGAACACGGATTTGAATGCAGACCCGACCTGGTAGCGATCGATAACAATGTGAGCCCAAAAAGTTATTTGGGAAAGTTTTGGATAGACAGTGTCACGCACGACGAAATGATGTTGGCGTATGCATTGAAGTTGCAAGGATCAAAACGCATAACACTGGGTTCGGATTACCCATTCCCGCTGGGTGATCTTGAGATTGGAAAGTTTATTGAAAAAATGAACCTTGACGAGCAAACCAAAGAAGATATTTTTAGCGAGGCTGCAGTAGCATGGCTCGATCTGCGCAAAGAAAGTTTTATTTAATGATCCGATTCTATCTTCTCCTACTTTTTGTAATTGGGTATCTCCCGGTCTGCGTTGGGCAACAAAACAAGGTCGATGAGTACCTTATGCAACAGGAACAGCTCAAAAAAACTGCGGTCTTGCGCGAACTTGATTCAGGCGTTTACTATATGGATGTTGCGGAATATGTAAAGGCTGATCAAAAGTTCCAATACGTTCTCGAAAATGTGAGAAGCGTACCTTCCGATCTTACTTTCTTTTTCGGAAAGAATTCCTACTACCTTCATAAATACAGGCAGAGCATAGACTGGTTGAATAAGTATATCCAGCTGAAAGGCACGAATGGTCAATACTCCGACGAAGCCGTACAATGGCTGAAGAAATCTGAGACGGAATTTGTGAAGGAGAAGTCAATGGCATCCGTGAAGGCGGGAGAAGTACTTTCCATAAACTATGACATCGATTGCGGTCCATCTGGAAAAGTAACATGTCCGGTATGCAAAGGCAATCATGTAGTTATACGGAAAGGGGCGTTTGGCCCTGAATATAAAACCTGCGCGTATTGCAATGAGCACGGTCTGCTGACCTGCATAGAATACAACCAACTTTTGCGCGGTCAACTGCAGCCAAAGAACTAACGTTGGTCTGCTGATAACGGCAACTTCAAACAAGAATGTTAACTTTGCAGCAGATTAACCTGCAATTAATCAGCGTATGGCATTGTATAACCGGATAAATAGTCGCGTTCTCAAGGAGAAAATGCGAAAGTTGCCCGAACCAAGGGTGACGATTTCTTTCTACAAATATCATCATATTCTTGACCCACAATCCTTCCGGGATGAACTGTACCGGGGCATGGAATCGCTGGATATCCTGGGCAGGATTTACATTGCTGCGGAAGGAATTAATGCACAGATCAGCATACCTGAAGAAACTACGAATGCCTTTGGGGAATATTTGAATAGCATTCCATTCCTCCGGGGCGTTCGCCTCAATGTCGCCATACAGGATGACGGAAAATCATTTTTTAAACTTAAGATTCTGGTCCGCAAAAAAATTGTCGCCGATGGGCTGGACGACAGCACGTTTGATGTAACCAATACCGGAGTACATGTAAATGCCATGGAGTTCAATGCGTTGGCTGAGGATGCCAATACCGTTATCGTTGATATGCGTAATCACTATGAAAGTGAAGTGGGGCATTTTAAAAATGCGATCTGTCCGGATGTCGATACCTTCAGGGAAGAGCTGCAAACCGTAGAGGACTTGATGAAAGCGCAAAAAGATAAGAACCTGCTGATGTACTGCACCGGCGGTATACGATGCGAGAAGGCCAGCGCGTGGATGAAACATCAGGGCTTTCAGAAAGTTTATCAGCTGGATGGCGGTATTATCGAATATGCACGGCAGGTTAAAGCAGCGGGCATCGAGAACAAATTTGTCGGAAAGAATTTCGTCTTTGATGAACGTTTAGGCGAAAGAATTACGAACGACATTATCGCCGTATGCCATCAGTGCGGAAAGCCTTGTGATGATCATACGAACTGTAAGAACGATGGTTGCCATCTGCTTTTCATACAATGCAAATCGTGCGCAGAAAAATATCACAACTGTTGCAGCGAAGAATGCGCCGCGATCATCGCACTACCGGAAGATAAACAGAAAGAAATCCGAAAAGGTATCAACAAGGGCAGGCAGGTCTTCAAGAAAGGAAGGTCGGGAAACATACTATTCAAACCTGAAATACGGTAAGCACTAACTAAACTGCTGTTGCTAAGGCGGTTACTTACCGCTGCACCCGGGAATACACCAAAACGTTATGGAGGATATGGCGCAAAAAACAGTCATTCGAATTGGCATAATCAACGTGTCGGACAGGGCCAGTCAAGGCATTTACGAAGATATCCCTGGAAAAGCTATCGTGGCGACCTTAAACGAGTACCTGAAAAGTGAGTGGGTACAGGAGTATGCCGTTATTCCCGACGAGCAGGCACTAATTGAAAAAACGTTGATTGAGATGGCTGATGTAAGGAAATGCTGCCTGATTATCACTTCTGGCGGTACGGGGCCGGCAAAACGCGATGTAACGCCAGAAGCCACAGAAGCCGTGTGCAGCAAGTTAATGCCTGGTTTTGGGGAGTTAATGCGGACTACAAGTCTCGCCTATGTGCCGACTGCGATTCTATCACGGCAAACTGCAGGCATAAGAAATGAAACTTTAATCGTAAATTTGCCCGGGAAACCAAAAGCGATCAGGCAATGCCTGGATGCCATCTTTCCGGCGATACCATATTGCATTGATCTGCTGGAAGGTCCTTTTATGGTGTGCAATGAGGAAATCATGAAGCCATTTAGGCCAAAATGACTATATTTGTAAGTTTATGGCACGGATAAAATACTACTACGACACGGAAACGTGTAAATACGAGCGCGTAAAGACCAGGACAAGTGATGTTATTCTAAACGCACTGGGCATCCTGTCGCTTACAGTTTCTATGGCTGTCGGGCTGCTCATTTTATACAGCACTTACTTTGAGTCACCAAAAGAACTGTTGCTCAAGAACGAAGTCAAGGAGTTGGAGTTCTACTACGAGAAGTTGACGATGGATGTTCAAACCCTGAGTACTATTCTTGACAATGTTGAACACCGTGATGACAATATTTACCGCGTTGTGCTTGGTGCTGAGCCGATCGAAAAATCCATACGCCATGCCGGTGTGGGTGGCGTAGAGCGCTACACTGACATCAAAGAAAAAGATTTTTCGCATTCCGAGCTTGTCCTCACCCTCCATGAAAAGGTTGATTTACTCCGCAGAAAATTATACATTGAAACGAAGTCGCAAGACGAAGTAGTAGCGCTGGCAGAAAAGAAAGAAAAGCTGTATGCCTCGATTCCGGCAATTCAGCCTATTTCGAATAAACAACTCGTAGCACTCGCTTCCGGTTTTGGGTGGAGAACACATCCAATCTATAAGGTAAAGAAAATGCATACGGGAATAGATTTTGCCGCTTCTATTGGCACTCCTATTTATGCGACAGCCGATGGGACAGTGGCTGAGGTGAGTGTGAAATTCAGTGGCTACGGTAAAATGGTTGAAATTGATCACGGTTTCGGATACAGAACGCGATATGCACACATGCATGAATTTTCAGTACATAGAGGCCAGAACGTAAAACGCGGAGACCTGATCGGTTATGTCGGGAATACGGGGCTGTCTACCGCGCCCCATTTACATTATGAAGTGCTCATCAAAGGAGGACAAGTAGACCCTGTACATTATTTCTACAACGATCTTTCCCCTGCCGAATATGAAAAGGTGCTGGAGCTTGCTTCAATAGAAAACCAGTCTCTTGGGATGTAACCCTGGCGATAGCGCCACTCGCCGGAGACTTTCCGTGCTTGGGAGTCAGATCATTTGTTCATAAGCTATAGCGTCATGAAACTGAAGCCTCTTTTTCCGATTATATTATTGCTGGCGGGGGGCTGTTATGAGGTTGCAGTTTTTAACGGGATACCCATACGCCAATATCCATCAAAAGTTATTGCCTTCAGTTCACAATACAGCACAGGTTCATGGAGTGCTAATCGCGTACTGGGAAAGGAAAATGTTTATCCTGATTATGGAGATATTTCGAATGCCTGGGCTTCGTCGGCTGCTGATGCCACCAGAGAATTTCTCGTACTTGGACTGGATACGCCGCAAACAGTAAAGTCGATTGAAGTTTTTGAAACGTATAATCCCGGTGCAATAGATACCGTATACGTTCGCCTTGTGGATACCGGAGAATGGAAAAAAGTGTATGCCAAGCCTTTTGAAGAAGGTCTCCCGGAACAAGCGCGGATTTTCGCTATTTATATGCTGGAGACCTCCTATTTGATAGATGCCATCCGGATTGCAATAAACAGCCCTGCCGTTGCGGGGTGGAATGAAATTGATGCAGTGGCCATAACCGGAGAACGAAAAGAGTAAAAGCCTGAATTTATGATGAAGTATTTTTTCATCCTGATCTTCCTGTTTTTCGCCGGCGCGAACGTTCTGGCGCAAGGCTGCAGCGATGCAGGGTTTTGCACAATGGGTGCCATGAAACCGGACCAGCCCTATAATAAAAAAATACCCATCAAACTCCGATCAATTGATGTAAGCTTTTACCGGGGTAAAACTACGCTGTCACCCGTTGTTTACGTGGCTACGTTAGATGCCAACTTCAGCCTTTTTGATGATCGGACTACGGTGCAGGTAAAAGTACCTTACCAGGCTGTTAAAGGAAATATGGGAGAAACGGGAGGGCTAGGTGATATTTCCTTATGCCTGACGCGAAACATTTATGCTTCTGAAAAATTTGATGTTAACATTTCAATAGGCGGGAAAATACCTTCAAATAATTCGGACCTGACTTCCGAAAAGGAAGAATTCTCAGGCCTTCCGCTGCCCATGTACTATCAAACCAGTCTGGGGACCTACGACGCCATTGCAGGAATTTCGCTTATAACACGAAAATGGCTCTTCGCCACCGGAATTCAGCATCCATTTAACCAGAATGGCAACCAATTTAGCTTTCAGGAATGGGTCGGTATTTATCCTGATGAGGAGTACCTTGAAAAAAACCCGAATGCCCTTGAATTGCGGCGTGGTACTGACGTCATGCTCAGGGCTGAAAGGAACTTTCGCTACGCAAGATTCAACTTTTCACTCGGCGTCCTCCCCATATTCCGTATCACCAATGATGAAATAACCGATTTCAATACGGGCGAACGTGTTAAACCCGAAGGCGCAAAAGGTATGGCCCTTACTGTTATCGGCACTGCAGGGTATAACTTCAATGTGAAAATGGGATTAAAACTGCTGATTGGTTACAAAATAGCGGATCGTAAAGTAAACCCGGACGGCCTTACGCGTGATTCTGTTGCCTCGTTAAGTTACTTCTACAGATTTTGATTATGCTCAGAAGCTTCCTTATTCTCCTGTTTGCATCTGTTTCATTCGTTGGAATTTCCCAGCAGAATAATGAATTGGCGATTGTTGATTCCCTGCTACTGGATGCCAGGTATCAAGAAGCCATTGAGCATATTGATGCTGCCTTAGGCAAGTCAAAGAACCCCATTATACTGAATCTCAAAAAAGCCAGCGCACTCATACGACTGGGGCAACTTGCCTATGCAGAAGCATTGCTCAAAAAAACACAGGCCAGCGTACAGCAGGAAAAGGATGTGCTTTACTACAACGCACTGATTGCCATGTACTATGGATCATTGTACCAGAACCAGGGTAGAAATGATCTGGCCATAGAACAATTGCAGCAGGCAATCAAAGCATTGGAACAGGATAATCGTTCTTCCAGTCTGGAAGCCGCCGAAGCATTGGCCTATTTGGGCAACGTGTACAGAACTACAGGAAAGTTTGCGGAAGCGGAAGAACAACTGCAACTGGCATTATCCATACGGCAGGAAAAATTATCCGAGACGCATGAACTCATTGCTGCCTCATACAACGACCTGGGACTCATTTACTCACAGCTAGATCCCGACAAAGCCTTAAACTACTATGAAAGAGCGCTGGCTATCTACGGAAGATTGCATGGCCAGGACCATCCAAAAATTGCCATAACAAATACAAATCTAGGTGTGGCTTATCGCTCAGAAAAATTGTATGGAGATGCCATAGTATATTTTGAATCGGCGCTCAAAATATGGGAGAAGATGTATCCCTCGCCTCACCCAAATAAGGCATTGGTGCTGATGAATCTGGGGCAGACTTACTCCAGCATGGGGAATACAAAAGTTGCACTTGAGTTTTATGAGAAAGCACGCGTGATGTATGAGAGCGCGCAAGGCAGGAAACATCCGGATGTTGCTTACGTCTACAACCTGATTGGCAATGAGATGGCTTCCCAGGCCAAATTTGATGAAGCGCTGCACAACTATCAAAAGGCAATGATTGCGAACATTCCTGGTTTTAATACGGAAGATATTTTCGCAAACCCCGATTCAAAATCTTATTACAACGGTAATCAGTTGCTCTATTCCTTGATGTATAAAGCCGAGGCACTCGAGGCAAGGCATCTTCACAAAACGCTTAAAGTAAGCGACCTGCTCTTCGGGATCGAAACCCTGCAAACCGCTGACTCATTGATTGATCGCATTCGGAAGCAGATCACGAACGAATCTGATAAGATTTCTCTTGGTGCCATCTCCAATGAGGTGTATGCTGATGGCGTCAGGATTTCCTACCTGTTGAGCGATGTTGCTTTCAAACATAAAAAAGTGTACCGTGAACTGAGTTTCTACTTTGCGGAAAAAAGCAAATCTGCTGTACTACTGGAGGCAATCTCCGAAACGAATGCCAAATCATTTGCGAATATACCCGATGAACTCCTGGAAGAAGAAAAAAACCTTAAGGCAGGCATCGCATTAATCGCGCAAAAACTTGCTCAAAAACCTTCAGAGGAGGAGGAGAAATCGCTGCGAGAGACTCTTTTTGGCCTGAATCGGCGCTATCAGGAATTTACCATACAACTTGAAAGCCAATACCCCGAGTATTACAATTTGAAGTTTAACACTGCCTCACCCGCTATTGCACAGTTGCAACTGCTAATGCCCGAAGAGACAGCACTCATTAGCTATTTCATCGATGAAAAAAATGCACGGCTCTATACTTACCTTATCTCCAAAACAAAGTTCACCATCACTGACGCTGCCCTCCCGCCAGCGTACGACAAATACCTTACGGGACTGCGAAACGGATTATTTTTCTCGGAAGTACAGGCCTTTAGCGAAGCTTCAAGAAATCTAAATAAATTCCTTGTGCCGAAAAGGATTCCGCGCAAGATAAATGACCTGGTAGTCATTCCAACCGGAAGGATGAGCATCGTCCCTTTTGAAACCTTGCTGACAAAAGATCCCAAGGGGAATCCCAACTTCAATGAACTCCCATACCTCCTGAAGGATTACAGTATACGCTACGAGTTCTCCGCAGGCCTGATGCTGCAGAAGAAGCGCGAAGTGGGCATGGATAAAATATCTTCAGTAATGGTTTGCGCGCCTGTTTCATTTCCCGAAAATGATAATTTGATTGATTTACCTGGCACAGAAGACGAAGTCAATACGATTGCCAGTCTCTTCAGGGAAAATAACATCCAGACCCAGGTTTATCTCCGAAAGCAGGCCACCGAAACTGTCGTCAAGTCGGGTTCACTTAAGAATTACTCGCTCATTCATTTTGCCACACACGGCATTGTCGACGAATCCAACCCGGAACTATCGCGGATTTATTTACAGAATGAGTCCGCATCAGAGGACGGCAACTTGTTTGCTGGTGAAATCTATAATTTGCAATTCAACGCCGATCTGGTGGCGCTCTCCGCTTGTGAAACCGGGCTTGGAAAAATATCTAAAGGTGAAGGCGTTATTGGCTTATCCCGCGCGCTGGTTTACGCAGGCGCCAGGAATATTGTCGTATCGTTCTGGAGCGTTGCCGATGAGTCCACCGCCCAGCTCATGACCGACTTCTACCGGCAGATGCTTGAAAACAAGAACAATACCTACAGCCAGGATTTAAGGCATGCCAAGCTGAAGCTGATGAAATCAGAGAAATATCAATCTCCTTTCTATTGGGCCCCTTTTGTATTGATTGGATTCTGAGAAGCTGGAATTTAGTCTGCCCGTACAGTAGTACGTGATTTTACTCACAACTACTGTAGGGAGCAGATAAAACACATGTGAACGCTATGGCAAAAAAGCACTTTCACTGTGTGGAGAGAACTTTAAAGTAAGGGCATAAGTTCGACTTTTCCTAAAGAATTTCTGAAACTTTGTTTAGCCTGAAAAAATGGCTTTTTTGCAGGAATTAAAATAGTCCAGCATGACAAATATTCACCCATACGAATTATGTGTAAGTTTGTATGTTATTGATTATTAGCATTTTGCATTGTTATCCACAATTAGTCCACATTGAATTCTTTTTTCCATAACTATGTTTGAAGACAGCTATAAGCAGCGGGGATTACGGCAGAAACTGGTGAGAAAATTGACCGAAAAAGGCATCAAAGATGAGCGGGTTCTTTCGGCCATAAATCGGGTTCCGCGCCATGTTTTTTTTGAAAATGCACTCCTTGAACATGCCTATCAGGACAAGGCATTCCCGATTGGAGAAGGGCAAACGATTTCTCAACCTTATACGGTTGCCTTCCAAACTGAAAAGCTGGAAATCAAACCGGGCGACAAAGTCCTGGAGATTGGTACCGGGTCAGGCTATCAAGCCTGTATTTTGCTGGAAATGGGTGCCAAGGTGTACACCATAGAGTACAACCGGAAGCTTTATGAGCTTACCAGAAGCTTCCTGCCACAATTGGGCTACAAACCGTACTTCTTTTATGGCGATGGCTCCAAAGGTCTGCCGGCAAAAGCTCCCTTCGATAAAATAATTGTTACGGCAGGGGCACCAGTAGTCCCCGCTGCACTCACCGATCAGCTTGCAGAAGGTGGCATTCTCATCATTCCGGTTGGCAACCGGGAAAAGCAAGTCATGTTGCGCATCAGGAAACTGAACGGGGAATTGGTAAAGGAGGAGTTTGATAATTTCGCTTTTGTTCCATTGCTGGGAGAAGAAGGGTGGCGAAAGTAGTGAACAATTGTAGTGGTGTATTTATAATCCCTTCAGCAAAAAGTCCTTAAACACAGAAAACTCAGCAGTGGTTTTTATGGTCTTCTTTTCAAGCAACAGAAATTTTTCCAGCGCTGACGGAATTTCAATAGCACTGTGCAACGTTTCCTCTACTACATCCTTAAACTTGGCGGGATGGGCCGTCTCCAGGAAAACGCCTGTAACCTGTTCATTGCGCTCGCTTACATACTCCTTCAATCCCAGATATCCAATAGCCCCGTGGGGATCCATCAAATATTTATCCTTTGCATACACCTGACGCATGGCATTTCCTGTCTGCTCATCCGTAAATGCATAACCCGAAATTTCACGCGATAATGCCGCATAATTTCCATCAAATAGATCAAGTATCCGAACAAAATTACTGGGATTCCCCACGTCCATCGCATTGCTTATCGTTTGTCGGGATGGTCGCGGGCTAAACAATCCGCTCTCCAGGTATTGTGGTACAACGTCATTGCTGTTGGTAGCGGCTATAAACTTATGTACCGGCAAACCCATCCGCCATGCCAGCAATCCGCCTGTCAGGTTTCCAAAATTGCCACTTGGTATTGAGAAAACGAGTGGCTTTTTCTGACTTTTTAGCTGTGCATAGGCGTAGAAATAGTAAAATGACTGTGGAATAAGGCGTGCTATGTTGATCGAGTTGGCTGACGTAAGAAAAAATTTGCTCCGAAGGTCTTTGTCCAGGAATGCTTCCTTCACCAATCGCTGACAATCATCAAAGGTCCCGTCTACCTCCAGTGCTGTAATGTTATGGTCTAAGGTCGTGAACTGTTTCTCCTGAATCTCGCTTACTTTTCCCGACGGGTAAAGCACTACAACACGCGTTCCCTTGACACCAAGGAATCCATTCGCAACAGCACTGCCCGTATCACCGGATGTTGCGACAAGGATAACAATCTCCTGGTCCTGTTGCTGCGCAAAATATCCGAGCAACTGCGACATAAACCGTGCGCCAAAATCCTTAAAAGCCATCGTTGGGCCGTGAAATAACTCCAGTGCGTACAGGTCTTGTTCGATTTTTACGACGGGTGCGTCAAACTGGATTGTATGTTCGACAATTCTTTTCAGTTCGAGCCCCGGGATATCATCACCAATCAGATTTTGCGCAACCAGAAAAGCCATCTCCTGGAAAGACAATTGATCGATGGTTTGAAAAAATTCTTCAGGCAACACTGGAATCTGTGCAGGCATGTAAAGGCCGTTATCAGGCGCCAGTCCCTGGGTAACAGCTGTTCTTAAATCAACTTGCAGATCACGGTTGTTGGTGCTATAAAATTTCATCCACATTAAGTTTTCAGCATGCTGTCAGATCACAACCAGCATCCTGGTATTAAAGATTATTCAACTACCCTGGCCCCTTCGTTGTTTATTTTTGAAACAAAAACGTCGCTCTTGAGTTTTATTTTTTCAAATTGTTGCTGGATTGCAGCTGCCACATTTTCTGCGATACCACGTTCTGTACTCAGTGCAAAAATCGTCGGCCCCGACCCGGATATCCCGGATCCAAGCGCCCCATGCTTGATCGCTTCGGCCTTAATGTTAGCAAAGCCCGGAATAAGAACGGATCGAATAGGTTCTGCCACTACATCATTCAATGAACGCATGATCAGTCCGTAGTCTGGCTTCATCAAGCCGACCACTAAGCCTGCGATATTACCCCACTGTGTGATTGCATCTTTTATTGGAATAGAAGCCTTAAGGACACGCCGCGAATCTTCCGTCTTAAGCTCCAGGTGAGGGTGCACCAATGTGCAATACAGGTTGGGGGGCGTGGGTATGCTGGCCACGTCCAACGGATCATAACCACGGATCAAAATAAAGCCCCCCAGCAAGGAAGGCGCCACATTATCAGCATGGGCAGAACCACAGGCTATGCGTTCAGCCTCCATGGCAAAGGGCAACAGCTGTTCCCGGGTAAATGGATTACCGTGAAGATGATTAATGGCTACCAATGCAGCTACCGAACTGGCCGCACTGGAGCCCATACCACTTCCGAGCGGCAACTTTTTATGCAATATGATTTCAGCCCCGGCATCACTCCCAATGGCCTTTAAGAATGCCTCCGCTGCTACGCCAGCGGTATTTCGATTGGCCTCCAACGGCAGTTTGCCCCCATCACCCGTTATTTGCCTGATGATAACACCAGATTCGCTTTTTAGCGTCATGATTACCTCGTCAGCAGGCGACTCCACGGCAAACCCGAAAATGTCAAATCCACAAGATACATTCGCCACCGTGGCAGGCGCTAAAGCTTTTATCGATTTCATGGGTTTTCGGTCGTCATTTAGAATAATGTCCAATACGAATAACATCAGCAAAAACGCCGGCTGCTGTTACATCCGCTCCTGCACCAGGCCCCCTGATCACCATGGGGCGCTCATGATACCGTTCTGTTGTCATGAGAATTATATTGTCGCTTCCTGACAGCGAATAGAACGGATGCTGATTATCCACTGAACCAAGCTGAATCTTCACCTTGCCATGATCCAGGATAGCCATGTACCGAAGCTTCTCTCCTTTTTCCGCTGCCCTTTTTCTGAGTTTTTCAAATTCATCATCGTGCTTTTCCAAACTGGTAAAAAATGCTTCGATGCTCATGTCACCACGACAAGATTCAGGAACAAGGTTTTCAACCACGATATCATTTAATTCCATCGACAGGCCAGTCTCTCTTGACAGAATCAATATCTTTCTGGCAACGTCCATTCCATTCAGATCATCCCGGGGGTCAGGCTCAGTATACCCTTTCGCCTTGGCTTCTTTTACTACTTCACTGAATTTTCTGCCCTCTACAAAAGAACTGAAAAGAAAGTTCAAGGTACCACTTAAAACGGCCTCTATCCGAAGAACTTTGTCGCCACTCAAAAGCAAATCATTCATGGTATTAATGACCGGAAGACCGGCGCCTACATTCGTTTCGTACAAAAACTTGGTCCCCCTTTTGAAGGCTGTAGCTTTTAGATTCCTGTAATCTTCCATCGAAGCTGAGTTCGCTTTTTTGTTTGGCGTTACAATGGAGATATTCGCAGACAAAATAGCCTCATAAAAAGCAGTAACCTCTTCGCTCGAAGTACAATCAACAAAAACACTATTCGACAAATTCAGCCCATTCATTTTATCGAAGAAATCCTGCATCCTCATTTTTTCTCCTGCTTCATTCAACGTTTTGACACATGTATCAAGCACCAGGCCATCCTCTGAAAACAACATCTTCCTGCTATTGGCAATGCCCACAACGGTTACTTCCAGAAGATTTTCCTTTGCCAATTTATTAAACTGGTCCTGGATCATCCTGATCAACGCCTTCCCTATTAACCCTGTACCTACTAAAAATACATTTAATACCCTATGATCAGACAGAAAAAAGGCCTCATGCAAAGCATTCAACGCTTTCCCTATATCAACCTGAGAAATAACAGCGGAAATATTTCGCTCCGAAGAACCTTGCGCGATCGCAACTACATTCACACCATTCTTCCCAAGCGCACTGAACATCCGGCCGCTTGTTCCGGGACTGTGTTTCATACCGTCGCCTACCACCGCCACAATCGATAAATCGCCTTCAACCTGAACCTCATCGATTTCCTCATTCCGGATTTCAAATAAGAATTCTTTTTCAATTGCAGATTTCGCGGCTTTTGCAGAATGATTATCCACGGCAAAGCATATGGAATGCTCCGACGACGCCTGGCTGATTAAAATAACATTTACATTTTCGCGCGCCAATGTTGCAAACAACCGCATGGATGCGCCCACTACGCCCAGTAGCCCGCTGCCCTGCAGGCTTAATAAACTAATTCCATTCATCGACGAGATGCCTTTGATCACCTTACCGTTCGAGGATTCTGCATGGATGAGCGTTCCTTTGAAAGAAGGATTGAATGTGTTTCTAATCCAAATTGGAATACGGTTCACCATGGCAGGCTGCATCGTGGCCGGGAAGATTACCTTGGCGCCAAAATGTGAAAGTTCCATTGCCTCTTCATAGCTCAGCTCTTTGACCGTGAAGGCTTTCTTGACCTTTCGGGGATCGGCCGTCATCATACCATCAACATCAGACCATA
>JAOUDZ010000160.1 GCA_029858965.1 Cyclobacteriaceae bacterium | reverse complement strand
AAACCCGGACTGTAGCCATCCTTTTTTGCTTCAGCAATTATTTTTTTCACGAGTTGCCGCGGGCATACATGCGACGGCTTACCTTCACCGTCAATTAATTCAGCAAGAAAAAACGGAAGATCGTTTTCCCACGGAATTTTTCTGAAAGTTGCAATGTCAAGCAGTGCCGGGGCATCAGGGTACCCTGAATGCCATCCGGTGAAGGTGGTATTATCGTAAGCCACATCATTGGCATCCCATCCAAAAACGACATCACAAAATCCTGTTTGATCTTCTATGACAGACAGGAATTTTTCAACGGAGATGTACTTCCCCCGCAGTATCCCATCGATGTCCGTAACAGCAACCTTGACCTTTCCGGAAGGATGTTTCTTGACATAATCAAGTATCGATTTTTTGTCCATAGCTGAAATCAAAGCAAAAATTACGAATTTATTCCTGCGGGTTTTCGCAGATTCCAAAGTTTAAAAATTCCATAACACAAACCCACCAATACAAGGTAGATAAGTCCGAGCTTAACGTTGAAAATGGCAAGCGCAATAAGCGAAACAAGCGCAATAACCAGGGCTACAATAGGGACAACAGGATAGAAAGGTACCTTAAAGGGTCTTTCCAGTTTGGGCTCACTTTTTCTGAGGTGGAGCAGTGCGATCATGGAAATAGCGTAAAGCGTCAGGGCGCCAAATACGGAAATGGTGATAATCTCACCGGTCCGTCCTGTGAGCAGGGTAACAATGCCGATACCCATATTAATAAGGAGTGCATTTGCGGGTGTCTTGAATCTGCTGTTCACGCGCCCGAGAAAGGCGGGTGCAAATCCCACCCTGCCAAATTCATAGGTCGACCTGCCCGAGGCCAGCATCAATCCATGAAAGGAGGCAACCAGTCCGAAGAGGCCAACGGTGATCAGCAAATGATATAGAAAACTATTGTCACCAACAATATGGCTCAGTGCAAGCGGGAGAGGTGAGTCGGAAACGGCGCCATCTTTTCCAAAGACAATCGCTTCCCATCCTGCCACGCCAACAGCACTCAGGAAGGTAAGCACACAGAGTATCACCAGCGTAAGAATTGCCGATCCGAAGCCAATTAGTACCGTTCGTTGCGGATTGATGGTTTCTTCTGCGACATTGGCGACACCTTCTATGCCCAGAAAGAACCAGATGGCAAACGGGATGGCTGCAAATACACCAGGCCATCCGTTTGGAAATGCATTTTGTGAAAGGTTGCCGGATTCAAAATGTGGCAACGTAAGACCACTGAACAAAAGCAGTTCGCCAACGGCGAAAATGGTAATGATCAATTCAAAAGTTGCTGCGGCTTTCACACCATAAATATTGAGTGCGGTGAAGACAACGTACACAAAGACGGCAATACTGAGTATGGAAAGCCCTGGAAAGAAAAGGTTGAAGTATGCGCCAATGGCAAAGGCGATGGCAGGCGGTGCGAAAATGAATTCAATGTTCTGCGCCATCCCCACGATGAAGCCAATGTCTTTTCCCAAGGCACGTTCCGCATAATCAAAAGCACCGCCTGCTCTGGGTATAGCACAGGCAAGCTCTGTATAGCTGAAGGTAAAGGTTGCGTAATGTATGATGATAAAAAATGTGGCGATGGCAAGGCCTAATGTACCGCCTTGTTCCAGGCCCAGGTTCCAGCCAAAGTACATGCCGGAGATCACGTATCCCACACCGAGACCCCAGACGAGGAGGGGACTTAACGTACGTTTAAGTTCGACCGGAGCTTTGTTTATCATGTTACCTGCATGAGGTTATTTTTGCATGTAACATGCGATTTGGCATCGTATGAATGGTGTACAAAAATAGCACAGGTCAAAGATAAAAAGATTTGATATACGCGTCCCTTGAAGCGGATTGAAATGAAAATTTCAAATTCTTTTTTGTGAATGGGCTGTGACGGCCAAAATTGGATGATTCAACTTGCTATCCTTCATGCCTGCAATCAACTCGCAGTAAGGAGAAATATTTAGTTTGTCAAATTGGGTTAACTTTTTTACATTACCAATGACAATCGAAGGAGCCATTTCTATTTCATCAAAGAGGGCAAGTATCATTTCAGGTGCTTGTTTATGCAATTGCGCTGCAGATAGCTGGGTTTTTGAAATGGGATGGACGCCTTTATATTTCCTCAAAGCGCAATACTGAATTATTAACCAAACCCCTAAACCAATGAAAAAACCATTCTTGATAGTGGCCCTGATAGCTATGCTCTGTACGGCCACCTTTGCGCAGACTGATTACGTGCAGCGAGAGGTAATCTACCTCAAGCCCAAGTTGGACAAGCTTGATCTATTCCGCAAAGGCATCGCCGCCCACAACAAGAAGTATCACACCACGGCACCCTACAAGGTAAGTATGAGTGTGGCGGATTCCGGTCCCCATGCCGGAGAGTACATCTGGGTGATGGGACCTGCTACAATGACAGAGCTTGACAAGGCGCCCGGCACCGGTGAACATCAGCTGGACTGGGAAAAAAATGTAAACCCTTATTGCGAGTCGGTCGGCGAAACCATGTACTGGCGGAGTGTAAAGGACGTGAACTATCAGGCCGAAGGATCTGCCTCATTCACACATAGCCTTATGCGGGCCGTTAGGGTCTTACCAATGCAGATGGACAGGTACATCGAGCAAATGAAAAAGATCGCAGAAGTGTACAAGCAAAAGAAATATACCGGGTCATTTTCAATGGCCAGGCGCTGGGGTTTATCCCAGGAAATTAATGCAGTAACCTTTACGTCTTTTGGAAAGTGGGCCTTCTGGGATGAGGATGTGAAATTTTCGAAGGACTTCGACGAAGTGCATGGCGACGGCGCTTACGTGCGATTCTTAGAAGAGATTGGTCTTTGTGTAGATCGCTCCAGGACGTATGATCAGTTAACTGAGCCTGTCCCTGAGTTGGGGAGCTGATTGGCATTGCGTTCTTATGGCATAAGAAAAACCAACCGGGGTGTCCGGTTGGTTTTTTTCATGCAGTGGAAAAACTTACGTCAGCCATACCGACAGACTATGTTGTCAGTTTACTTGATCAAGCCGAACCACCATATTGCTCCCGCAACACAGATTTCTTAAACTTTCCGACCGATGTTTTTGGAATTTCTTTCACAAACGCATAGGCATCGGGCAATGAAAATTTTGCGAAGTGCGGTGCCAGAAATGAATTCAGTTCATCCTGGGTAGTTGTCTTCCCTTCTTTCAACACAACGCAGGCCATAGGTCGTTCAACCCATTTCTCGTGGGGAATAGCAAACACAGCTGCCTCCGCTACAGCAGGATGTCCTATCAACGCGCTTTCCAGTGCCACAGAACTGATCCACTCACCACCTGATTTGATTACGTCTTTGCTACGGTCTTTAATTTCGATATACGCCCTGCTGTCAATGGTAACAATGTCTCCGGTGCGGAACCACCCGTCAGCGGTAAACTTATCCGCTTCTTCCTCTGAATTGTAATATGCGCTGGCAATCCACGGGCCTCTTACCTCCAGTTCGCCCATGGTCTTGCCATCCCAGGGGATCAGTCCGCTTTCACTTCTTGCTCTTATTTCAACAAAAGATGCGGGCCTGCCTTGTTTGGCCCGATAGGCATACTGCACTTCCTTATCTTCTTTTTGTATTTCACCGGTAAGAATGCCGAGGCTCCCGATAGGTGATGTTTCTGTCATGCCCCAGGCGTGCAGGATACTTAAACCGTGGCGCTCCTGAAAACTTTTTATCACGGCAGCCGGAGCCGCTGATCCACCCACTACCATGCATCGCAGTGCGCTCAGGTTGTATTTACCGGGCGCGGCATCAAGCACATTCAAAATACCAAGCCAGATGGTTGGCACGCCTGCTGTGACCGTTACTTTTTCATTTTCAAAGAGCTCCAGTAAACTCGGTGGGTCCAGATAGGGACCAGGGAATATGATGGTACAGCCAAGCATCGTACTGGTAAAGGGCAGGCCCCACGCGTTGACATGAAACATTGGCACCACAGGCAACACCACATCCGACTCCAACAATGACAACCCTTCCGCATACGCGCTCACCATGGAATGCAAAACAATTGACCGGTGTGAATACAATACACCTTTGGGTTTGCCTGTCGTGCCGGACGTATAGCACATGGCTGCGGCCGTGTTTTCATCCCCCTCAAAGGGAACATATTTTTTTTCATCGCCGGCGGCTAAAAGTTCTTCATAGTTCAACATTCCTTCCGGAACAGGTTGGCCTGCATTGGGAATTACGATGACATGCTTCACCTTGATTTTATCTTTGAATTTATCGAACAGCGGCAACAACACCTGATCAACTATAATGACTTTATCAGCGGCATGATTCACTATATACTCCAGGTCTTCTGCCGACAGGCGCAAGTTCAGGGTGTGCAGCACTGCGCCGAAGGCGGGTACGCCAAAATAGATTTCCAGGTGTTGGTAATGATTCCAGCAAAACGTTGCCACGCGGTCGCCCGCTTTTACGCCCAGTTGTTGCAGGGCTACACTCAGTTTTTTTGTACGGGTAATACATTCACCGTACGTATAGCGATGCAGTGATTTGTCTGGCAATCGCGTGATGACTTCTTTCTTGCTGTGTAGCATTTCAGCACGCCTCATGATGGTGGGAAGCGTGAGTTGATAATTCATCATGAGGCCTTTCATAGCGAAGCAGATTTTGACGTAAAATTATCTAAGGACCCTATCCGAAGGAGGTAGGCATACTTAAATATAATAAAATAATATTGTGAGCGCATCGGATCAAATAGTTTGTTGGCGAAGAACACAAACAAGGTCATGGCGCAGCTGAGCGCAACAGAGCATGATAACCTTTGCTCCGCGGATCTCTGCGTGTATTCCTCAGCGACCGCTGCGGTTAAGTTGGATGTGACGACGCATCCAATCTACAACGATCAACTGCTTTATCTTTTCAGGCGCTCTTCCGGGCAGGCATTCACAGGTGGGGAAAATGCATGGCATGATTAAAAGATAGGAAATATCGGGGGCACGTAATATAGCTTGTTGGTGAAGAACGCCAACAAGGGCAGCTCGTTTCGTCAGGCCAGATTTATCAAAGACACGGCTAGATTCTTTGTGAGCCTATCTTTACTCAGTTGGAAAGTTCATTCTTTTTATCAGATCATCGTATCTCGGATCACCGGTTAGTAACTTAAAATGAGATTCAACTCTAATAAAAGGAAGATACACATCTTTCTCCCGATAGGCCTTGTCCAAATATAAGAACGCACTGTCGCGTTCATTCAGATGAATGAAACACATCGCCTTTTTTGCAGACGTGATTGAATTGCCAAGACTGGTCAGCTTCAATTGGGCCTCCGCTGTTCGTCCCAGCTTTACCAATGAACCAATGTATCCCTGAGGCGCATACGTGGAATCCTTATCCATAAGTCGGCTATAATATGAAAGGGCCTTTTGCGGATTTCCGGAAAACAAATAGGCTTCACCCAGGTGCCGGAATGCGCTTGAGTTATCCGGGTCTAATTCCAATACTTTATTGGCCACTTCAATTGCATTCTCATGCTGGCCAGCATATAGGTACACCCTTGTTAAATCCTGTAAATACTCCACTGAGAATGGATCACGTTTTACCAACGCTTTCATTATCGAAATTCCTTCTTCTTCATTATTAAGCAAGATCACGCTGAAAACAGCATAATAATTATCGGGTAGCGGAAGGCCTGTCTCTTCAGCTTTGTGATAATTATCCAGCGCTGCTTGCCAATTCCAATCAACAAAAGCATCGCTCCAACTTGCTTGCCGGTAACCCAGGTAGGAATTGGGGTCTAGTTGTATGGCTTTGAGTGCTGCCGCTTTGGACCGATGATAGGAAGTTACTGTATTTTCTATACCATAAAAACCAATAGAAAAATACACCTCGGATAATGCGGCATAGGCCGCAACGAAAGTGGTATCGAGTTTAATGGCTTGCTGTATAAATTCTTTCGCCTCCAGTACTTTAGTAATTCCGCTAAAGCTGGCCTTTCTTCCCTTCAGATAAAATTCATAGGCTTCTAAATCTCGGGTGGGTGCCGTTTGACCATTGTGTAACGTCAAGGTGAGTTTGAATTTTTCGACAATCTGTTTTGAGATATCGTCTTGTATTTCAAAAATATCGTTCAGTTCACGGTCATAGGTTTGAGACCAGATATGGTTGCCATCTTTAGCGTTAATGAGCTGGGCTGTGATCCTGATTTTATTGTTCGATTTGCGAACACTGCCCTCCAGTATGGTGCCGACGCCGAGTTTCTCTCCAATGGTTACTAAATCCATCCCCTGATCTTTGAGAGAAAATGACGAAGTGCGGCCTATTACGTTTACACCACTCACTTTTGAGAGTACGTTTATTATTTCTTCAGCGATGCCATCGCCCAGATAGGCCTGGTTTTTATCAGGACTCATGTCGGCAAACGGAAGCACGGCTATAGAACGATCAATCTCGCCTGCCGGACGCTGCGAGCGGAAAATTTTCGTGTAGGTAAAGTATCCAGCTAGGCTTATCAGGATCAAGAAAAGACCGGCATAAATATATTTCTTTGTTAAAGTTTTTTCTGAAACAGTACCTGGGGTTTTGACGGCGTTAGCTTCAATTTGGGAAGCCGGACGTCTAAGTACCGTTATTATTTCTTTGATGGCATTGGCCACTTTGTTAACCTGATTCTTGTATTTCGTTTTATTTAGATTTTTATCATCGCTGTCATCTGACGCTAGTGGTCGGTTGACACCGGGCTCTTTATAAATAAATTCAATCGCCCGCAATACGCCGCCAATTTCGTTTTCGATGATGGATTTATCTTCAGTATCGAGATAATGGATTTTTATGGGAAGGATACGGCTCGATACATTGCCGTTACTTAGTCTAATGTCTCTGCCAAACTGATCTTGCTGCGATAATGTATTGAACGCACAAAACTCATGGCGCCACGCGAAGGATTTTGGATCACAATACGTTTGAGAAATGATAGGGATGAAGATAAGGCACTTTAATTTCCCTTCCAGGCTTTTGTCAAC
>JAOUDZ010000053.1 GCA_029858965.1 Cyclobacteriaceae bacterium | reverse complement strand
ATTCCAATCGAGGCCATGCATGTTTGGATCATAGAAATAGTCGCGTTCAAATCTCCATGCATCTGAAAACAATTGCTTCCACTCTTCCCTTGGAACGACTGTCATCGTCATATTATCCGTGGGCATTTTTTTATCCATTTCCTGATCGGCGTCAACGTCTACAATAGCATACTTACCATCCACTGCAACCATTATCTTCTTGCCGTCGGCAGAAACTTCAAACCCGTCAGCCTTGGTGACTATCGTTTTCTCTTCACGTTTGCTGAAGTCGTAATAGGCAATAGGTTTTTCCTTGCTATCAGATCCGGTGTTGGGAAAGTGGTGGTAGATGATTTTTCCGGAAACGGCCACTAACTTATTATAGTTTCCGCCTTTGAGTGGCAGCAACACCATGCGCTCTTCAAAACCCTGCATATCAATGACGGTAGCTTTAACGGCGTCTTTACCCTCCTTACTCGCATCGTCATCTTTCTTAGTCGATGATTTTGTTTTTTTTGATTTGGGTTCCTGTTTTTTGGCTTCTTCCTCAAACGCTGTTTCATCATTCTTAGGCGCCAACGGGGAAAGTGAATCTTTCGCCAACGGCACAGCGGCGATCATTGTTGCATTAGGGTAAGACCAATTGCCATCAAAGTCGCTGTAAGCGGGGCTGAAATTCCGGTTGGTGAGGAAGTATAAATATTTCCCATCCGGGTCGAAGACAGGCTGTGAATCGGAATAAAAACCCGACGTGACCTGGGTAAGCTTCTGCGCCAACACATCGTAAAACGCAACAGCGTTGTTGTCATTATCCTGGTTGCGGCCAAAAGCCAGGTAACGGCTGTCGGGTGACCAGGAAACGGTAAATGATGTAAGGGCGCCTTCAAACATATTCTTCTGTTGGTCTACACGCAAGGTCCTGTTTTTTTCGTAGTCGTATACGTACACCACCATCGCCTTGTCAATAAAAGCCATCTTCTTGCTGTCGGGCGACCAGAAGATTTGGTACCGGAATCCGGGCCCGTATGCAGTGAGTTTTCGTTCTGCCCCACCATTTTTAAGGTCACGCACCGTAAGTTCATATTCACCTGATCGATCACTCCAGTATGCCACGAGTTTGCCATCAGGCGACCAGGATGGATATCGTTCTGCGACGCCGGATGTTTGGGTCAGGTTGATAACGGGACCATTTTCTGCCGGCACCGTGAATACCTCACCACGCGCACTGAATATTCCTCGTTTGCCGTCGTGTGAGACCATGAAGCTTTCAATCAGCTTGGCGGTACTTACTTCTTTGGGCATGAGTGTCGCCTCATCGGTTACCACCGTTACTTGCACTTCTTTATATTGGTCTGTCGTGAGGTTCAGCAAGTGCAGTTTGCCACCTGCTTCGAAAACGATCTCTTCCGGGCCAAGGCTCGGGAAGTGAATATCGAAAGTTTTGAAATCTGTTAATTGCTTTCTCGATTTCGATGACAGGTCATAGCTCCAGATATTGAATCGTTGTTCAGGTCCGGCATCGGAGAGATAGTATATTTTATTTTCGTGCCACATAGGCAATTCGTTGTTTGCGTCGTTGTCTGTAATTTTTTCCCAAGACTTGTTTAATAGGTCAAAGATCCAGACGTCAGGGGCCATACCACCACGATACCGTTTCCATGTCCGAAACACGCGGCTTCTGGTGGTGTAAGCGATCTTTGTGCCATCCGCCGAAAGGCTTCCGAACTCGCCATAGGGAACTGGGAGCTTTTCCGGAAGGCCACCGTTATCGGATACCTTGTAGAACTGACTGAACCGTTGCTTCCCACTTTCCCGTGAAGAAGCGAACAGGATTTGTTTACCATCCGGATACCAGTCAACGACACGATCTGACATACCGTGGTACGTGATTCGGGTAGGCAACCCTCCCATTGAAGGCATTGCAAAGACATCAATGTTTCCATAGTAATTTCCGCTAAACGCAATTTGCGAGCCATCAGGCGAAAACTTGGGAAGCCGTTCTTCACCTTCTGCGGAGGTAAGTCTGTTGGCGACTCCTCCTTTTTTGTCCACGATCCAAATATCACCGCCATACGAAAAGGCAATTTGTGTCGATGAAACATCGGGATACTGCAGCAGGCGTGCGTTCACTTGTGCGTTGACCTTGGTATTCCCGAAGCTAAGGAGTAAAAAAATAATTATTCCGATTCTTTGCATGCGCTATCCTGGTTTGTGATTGAAGAACTAAAATAAGAAATATACCGCGCATCTTATGTATGCCATTGCACTGATTGACAAGGAAACATTGAAAGGCATTCGGACCGGCCAAACTGTGTATTGCGCGCAAATGCATTTTCGCGCAGGCTCACGGAGTACCCTGTTGTCTTTTGGCTTACAGTGGCTTAACGCCAGGTTGCTGCAATCCTAACAGCTAATTATTGGCTCATTTTAGTCACCTTCCGTCTCACATGAACACTAAAAAATGTTACGTGAGGTAAGGGCCAATAAAAAAAAAGGCAGGTCGTTAAACCTGTCTTTTTTTTGCGCTTCTCCGGCGTGCTCAATGCAAAGCCAAAAAAACGGCATCGGCGTTAATTATATTGACAGGTGCCAATCTCAACTTAGCACCTATTCAACCCTGCTCCAAATAGAGCGTTTGATGGATTTCGTGAATTCATTCCAATCGTCTAATGCGTTATCCCAAGTACCCTCGCCGTGCGCCTTGTTGTATTCATCCTTCATTTTCCAGTCTTCGATATCAAGCTCAGCAAAAGTTTCGAAAGTAAAAACGATCGCCACATCTCTTCCATCATCTTCACCATATTGGTTTACCCAAGTGCTGACCTCATCACCCATTTTCTTATTGACAACGACCACTTTTTTCATAAACTCAGCAAATTTGTAATAGTCGCCACGCTCCAGATCGATAAGCCATACCGTTTGTCTCTTCTGACTTTTGTCATCGCGAAAGGAAAGGTCAGCATCCATCTTCCAATATTCGACTGCTCCGTACTCCTGAACAAAAGGTTCAACAGTATCTTTCCAGTCTTTGGCGTGTTCGCCTGCTCCTGGTGCTTTATCCATGTCTGTATAGGTCAGCGGTCCCATAGCCCACACATAATCGCCAGCCTGGCTTCCGGTTTCTATGGACCAAAGTACCGCAGCATATTTTCCTGTGTGATACTTTGCATCATGCTTCTTCACAGCAGCTTCAAATTCCATATTTTTACCAACTTTACACTTCATCCGGCTGAGCTGGACCATGGTATAGTCTGTTTTCGAAGTCTGGCCCATCGCCATTACAGGGATGAACAACATCCCAAGCATTAGCTTCTTCAAATTTTTCATTTTTTCAAGGGTTTAGGTTAGGGTTAGCAGAAGCGATCAATCTAGCCATTAATTCAGACGTAACCAATGAAAAAGTGCAACTTTCCACGACCCTTAGGTTGTAGGCTGCACGCAGTTGTAGCGACAGGAATCGTCAAAAGTGACATGGCAATGAAAGTACCCACGCGAGGCTCACTCGTGCCCCTCTTTCAGCAACAGCGTAACTTTCCACGTTCAACCTCCAATCAGCTAAAGCCATTTTCAACAGGGGTTAATAATATTTTGTTTGGTAAGTACCGTAATCATCAGACATATCCGGCAACCATTCGTCGAAGCTATCCCCATTGAATAAATGACCCTTCCTTCCGTTAATCGTTAATTCTATGAAAGGGGCAATTGTATAGGTTGTACCTTTTTCCAGACCATCTATTACCATCGTATAATGATAGTACCAGGCGGGTCCTCCATGGTCTGCAGTACCCCACGTTCCATAGTCTGCCAATTGTGTAAAGTCAATAGTATCGGGCTCTGATAGAAATAATACGGTCTGCTTTGCCGTGTCCAGAAAAATATTTACTTGCCCGAGGGATACATCTGCGCCAATTTGATTAATAGTCAATACTGAATCATATTTAATAAAAAAGGGGATTGTTATACTGGTATCACTGACCAGAACCTCACTCCAATAGACTGTGAATACAGGCAGATCGTAGTAGGCATGAGGAGGACAAGTGGTACATCCCCCAATTACACAGCCTACGCATCCTGAATCATCATAGGGAAATACAGGCTCGGTAGTATCGTCGCACCCGGAGATGCAAACCAGCAGTGCAAGACTTGCTGCAGCATTTAATATGAGCGTTTTCATGACGTTGTATTTTAATTTCAAGGCTAAGGTATGTTCGTCCCAGAGAGTGTGCTACCAGATCCCTTTCTTACACCTGGACGGGTTATAAAGCGACCCATATCGCAAGGAGGAAGATAAAAGCGAGAAATGTAATAAGACGTTTCATTGTCGTATCGTTTACACAAATGTCTGGACACTTTAAGCGATACTGTTAATATGAATCGTTCAATTATTGTAACATTTAAGTCACTAGACCAAACTAATGTGGATGTTGCGCGTTGTTGTGGCGTGAGGTCATCCGCGCGGAAGGATTTGTTATCGAACGTAAGTTTTACCCTCCTAAGCTTGCTTTGCTTTCTACTTTCCACTTAAATCAGCTCAATTAATCAATGTCTCAGGAAGACCGGAATAATTTGTAGCACTGCTTATAAAGACAACCCTCTGGCGATAAGACAACGCGATCCTCTGCAGGACTATAATGATTTAATTCAAACGTCGCTGAACGAAATTGCACCTGGCTATTTGATAGCGGTACCCGTATAGTCCAACCGCCACTAACAACACGCGTGCCGGTTGCACGCAACACTGCCAGAGGCTTCTTCAGATACAACATCCATACGTAGCCAACTGAATTACCAGGATCAACAACATCTATATGTCAACTGAATTACCAGGATCACTGTTACAACAGGGATACTTATTGCCAATGCCGTTAAGAGTGGACGTGGTTTTCGAAGCGAAATCATTGCGACATTTTTTTCCACGTTTTCAAACGTATCAGAATAATAACTATCCTTGGAATGGAGAATGTCGCCGCTTTGAAAGATGTAACCCTCTATTTTTGTTTCACTAACTGTTTTGACGTGAATCATTAGCTGCCGCCCTGTATTTAGCGTAAACAGATATTTCTTTCCTGGTTCCAATTTTGACAAGAAATCCTTCGTGATAGGTTCTGCCCTTGTAAGATTCTTGTATGAATAACAAGAGGATAACAACAGCGAAAGCGATACCAGTATTGCCAGTAGTTTCATAAGTTGGTCTTTTGCTCTATTTGACAAGGTATGAAGAAGCCATCGTTGGGTTTAACTCAAATCGTTCACTTGTTAGCTCATTTTAATCAGGTTAATAAAAAAGGCGGGCCGTTAGACCTACACGCCGTGGGGTCCACAGGTAAAAAAGTATTGATAAAAACGGAAAGGGCCAGCGGTGCCGACCCCTTTGCGTAACTTCCCTGAAATGACATTATAAATTTGTTGACCAGTAGTCAACAAAGATAAATTTTCGTTGTTCGGAAAACCTGACTAATTCACGGCCTTGCAGGCCAATTGCTGGCCAATAGAAAAATAAAAAAGACAGCTACTTAATGTAACTGCCTGATTATCAAGAGCCCCCTGCCGGGATCGAACCAGCGACCTACTGATTACAAGTCAGTTGCTCTACCAGCTGAGCTAAGGAGGCATTTCCCATTCATCATCCCATGTTTGACGGCTGACTGGAAACAGAGGTGCAAAAATAGAGTAAGAATGCTTTTAACCAAATAGTTGGTACAAATTACTTCAAATGGCAACCGCAATGTAATATGGAACTTTCGAATAGGGTTCAATTACAGTATTGGACCAATTTGGAATTGCCGGAATAGAAACATGCTGCCGCTACTTTATATGGTCCGTAGCAATTTAAGCTGATCTTTCAATTGCTTCAAATGATCCGATGCCTCCTTAATTTTCTCATTAAATTCATCTTTGAACTTTTCGGCATTTTTAGAGCGTCCGAAAAACTCCAGATTGTTTCTCCACAAAGCAATATCGTTCTCCACTTTACTGATCTTCTTCCGAATCACCTGCTCCTTTTGATAAATCTTACGATCCGCCATTGGATCGTTGCGCAAATCGCTTAACTGTGTTTCCAGTACAATCCTTTCTTTTTCATCTTCAGTGATTCCCGGTATAGTGTCGATAAAATTTTCGACAGCCTGGTGGTAGCGCGTTCTGATGGTGTTAATGTCCTTGCGCGGCACAAACCCTATTTCACCAAACCTGGCATTCAAATCACGCAGAATCTCGTGTGATCCTGTTTTCGCTTCAGCATGGTTTTCCAACGCCGTACATATTTCTTCTTTCAGTTTGAGATTTTCCTGCTGTTCATTGTCTACTTTATCATGTTGGGTCCTGCGATGCTCAAAAAAATGATCACAAGCCTCTTTGAATTCCTTGAAGATCTTCTCTCTTAACTTCTCCGGCACCGGCCCGATATCCTTCCATTTTTGCTGCAAGCTCTTCAACTCATTAGACGTACGCTCCCAGTCATTACTCTCTTTTAATTCAATCGCTTTTTTTACCAGCTCATTTTTCAATTGCAGGTTCTGTTCCCGCTCTTCATCCAATCGTTTAAAGAAGGCATTTTTGTTATTGAAAAACGTCTTAAAGGCTGACCAGAATTTCTTGTTAACATCTTTCGCTTTGGCCCGTGGCAAGCCACCGATAACTTCCCATTTTTTTTGTAGTTCCAGAATCTCTTTTGTTTTCTGGTTCCATTCCTTAATCCTGTCAGATCGAAAATCGATGAATACCTGAACTTCGTCACTTAATGTTGCCTTACTTTCCAGGTTGACATGAAGCTCTTGTTGCAAATTTTGCATATAGGCATCACGCCTGGCATATACGGCATCTGATGCCAGTTTGAACCGCTGCCAAACTGCTTCCTTATCGTCTTTAGGGACTGGCCCCAAATGCTTGAATTCATGATGCAACTCGTTAAGCTCGCGAATGGCATCTTTGATATGATCAACATCCGCAAGGTTTTCGGCCCGCACACATAGTTCCAGTTTTGCTTCGAGGTTCTTCCGGCGATCAAGTTCCTTCAATTCAAAGTAAATACTTTGATTGTCATAAAAACGGTCTGTTAATGCATGATAATTGGCCCATAACGACTTAGCATGCGCCCCGGGCACGCCCCCTATCGCCTTCCATTCCCTTTGTATTTCTTTGTAGCTTTCAAACTGATCGGTCGTATCCTCGGAATCAGAAAGGACCCTAAGCTTTTCCAGCAACGCCAGTTTTTTCTGGTAGTTTTCATGCTTATTCTCTTCCTGCTGTTTGAAAAATTGAGCTTTACGATCTTTGATGAGCTTGAAGTTCGCATCGAAGATCATGTCGGCTTCGTCCCCTTTGAAATCAAAATCCTGCTCAATACCACCGGACGCAATGAACTTCATGAGTGCTTCTGCGCGTTCCTTTTCGCGGATATCATCAAAAAGTGGCTTGATCTCGCGGAGTATGTGATCTACTTTCTTAAAGTTATCATCCTTAGAGATTTCTTTAACGAGCTCCGCCAACTGCTGCTTTGAACAGTCGGAATAATCTACCTGGTCATCATCATGATGATCATCATTGGATTCATCTCGTTCCGAAAGGTCAACTTCAGATTGTAATGTGCTTCCATGGTGCACCAAATCGGTATGATGTGCATGATCCTGCTCTTCGCTTTTGTCTCTTTCCATTTCCATGGCCAATGTTCATTGCTACGCGCTTTAGCGTAAATTTACGAAAAATGCTCAATTCAGTCTTGGGTCAACAGGATAGTTGGAATAAACCGAAAAACGGCCTCCCATATTATCTAGCGCCTTTTTCCAGATATCTGCCGGGTCCGTATCAAATAACAGCTCATCTGTGACAAAATCGCAAACTATCCACGAATCATCCTGAAGCTCAGACTCCAGCTGACCCTGACTCCATCCACTATAACCAAGATAAAACCTGATGTCAGCGGACTGTATTGCAGCAATATCAAGCTGCATCATAAGACTTTCAAAATCTCCGCCCCAATAAATTTCACCATGTATATTAACAGCATTTTCGATGTGCGTGTTCCGATGAAGGAAATGGAGTGTATCCTGCTGGACAGGTCCCCCCACGAAAACCTTATCTTCCATATTCCGAATGTCCTCCATTACTTCGTTAATGTGTATGATGGAAGGCTTGTTCACCACAAAGCCGAAAGAACCTTCATCGTTATGTTCACACAACAACACGACAGTCCTTTCAAAGTTCGGATCAGGCAGATAGGGCTCTGAAATGAGCAATCTCCCTTTTTCCGGTTTCAGCTTATTGCTATACTTAAAAAACTCCATGACAAAAAGCTAATTGGTGATTATATCCGAAATACGGTGCAGTTTCAATACTTGAATAAAATACTTCATTCTCACCTATGCAAATTTTATTTCTTTGTTAAACTTTTATCGAAATTACGACTGTATGAGCAAATTATCTGATATACGAAAAGAATATTCCAAAGCATCTCTTGATATTTCCAACGTGTCGCCGGATCCGATCCATCAATTTGACAAGTGGTTTGATGAAGCCTTGCGGGCCGAAGTCCTTGAACCCAATGCGATGAGCCTGGCAACTGCAAGCAAAGACAACATACCATCCTGTCGTATCGTCTTGTTGAAGGGAATTGAAGAAAACAAGTTTCAATTTTATACCAACTTCCAGAGCAAAAAAGGGAAAGAACTTGAAAATAATCCTGTTTGTGCGCTAACATTCTTCTGGCCTGAACTGGAAAGGCAAGTTAGAATTGAAGGCACTGTTACGCGGATAGATGAAAAAAGAGCAGAAACATATTTTCAGAGTCGACCCCTGGGATCGCAGATCAGCGCATGGTCGTCACCGCAGAGTTCTGCCATCGACAGCAGACGTATTCTTGAAGAGCGTGTGGGGCAAATTGAAAAACGGTTTGAGGGCAGCAGCATGTTGCCAAAACCACATCAGTGGGGAGGTTACCAGGTAGATCCTTTAATGATTGAATTTTGGCAAGGCAGAACGAACCGGCTACATGACAGGGTTGAATTCACCAAAATAGATGGCCGGTGGCATGTACAAAGGCTGGCGCCCTAGAAGATATCGAACAAGGAGTTTACGCCAGGATAACGCCGGGCAGTGAATCCCTCTCCGTAGCTGGTTCCAATGGTGTTCCCATACTCAATGGCGCGTGCCTCCAGCAGTTTTAGAAAACGGGGGCTAGATACATACGTTTCTGGCTCTTTACTCAGTGGATCGTAGAACTGGGACTTAAAGGCACGAACCGCCTCCATTTTTTTGTCCATAAAATCCGAAATATCGACCACAAAATCAGGGGTGATATAGTGACTTTGCACATAATGATAAACAGACTTCGGTCGCCATGCCATTTGCTTCACGCCATCATCATCAACGGTTTCGATCTTTATCAGCCCCGCCAGAAAACATGCATCGTAGGCCAGATCGGCTCCCTTGCCATGGTCAACGTGCCTGTCGGAAATGGCATTGGCAAGCACGACATCAGGTTGAAATCTTCGTATCGCCCGGATAACCGTCAACTGATGGTCAACGTCATTTTGAAAGAACCCATCTTTGAGGCCGAGATTCTCCCGAATTTCCACGCCGAGGATTTTTGCCCCCGCTGCTGCCTCCAGCGCCCTGACTTCTGGAGTACCCCGGGTACCCAGCTCCCCTCGGGTCAAATCCAGGATACCAACCTTGTAACCAAGTGAGACATGTTTGGCGATGGTTCCACCACAGCCTATTTCAGCATCATCAGGATGAGCGCCAAGAACAAGGATATCAAGTTTCAACTTGAGGCTTCTAATTTAGTTGAGGTAATATAGACTATATAACTGTTAATGAACAGTTTCCATTTCCTTCATAGCAAGGAATTTTTCGGCATCAAGCGCTCCCATGCACCCGGTTCCTGCTGCCGTAACCGCCTGCCGATAAACCTTATCTGCGGCATCACCTACAGCAAAAACACCGTCAACATTCGTTTTTGAAGTACCGGGAACAACCTGTATATAACCAGTTTCATCCATATCGAGAAAGTCCTTAAATATGTCTGTATTGGGTTTGTGACCAATGGCCAGGAAAAAGCCGCTTATGGCAATCTCCTTTTTCAGCCCGGTTTTGTTGTCAACCAGGCGGACACCTGTCACGCCCGCCTCATTGCCAAGAATCTCTTCAGTTTCTGTATTCCAGTGAATTTCGATATTGGCGGCTTTCATCACCCGCTGCTGCATAATCTTAGAGGCACGCATTTCATCGCGTCTGACAATAAGGTGAACTTTTGGACACAGGTTAGACAGGTAGGTAGCCTCTTCTGCAGCGGAATCTCCGGCGCCAACCACGGCTACTTCCTTACCGCGGTAGAAAAATCCGTCGCATACAGCACAAGCGGAAACACCTTTGTTGTTAAATTTTTCTTCTGATGGAATGCCAAGGTATTTTGCAGTTGCGCCTGTTGCGATTATGACTGCGCCGGCCACAATCTCATCTTTTTCATCCACCATCACCTTGTGCGGATACCCGGAGAAATCAACCGATGTTACAAGACCATATCGAATTTTTGTTCCAAATCGCTCAGCCTGGCGCTGCAGATCCATCATCAGCTGAGGACCATTAATTCCATCCGGATAGCCAGGAAAGTTCTCTACATCGTTGGTAATTGTAAGCTGACCACCTGGCTGACCACCCGTGTACAACACAGGCTCAAGGCCGGCACGTGCAGCATAGATAGCGGCTGTGTAACCCGCAGGGCCTGAACCAATAATTAGTACCTTGACTTCTTCTTTTGCCATAGATCGATCTTTGCTGCTAAACAAAATAAAAGGTCTCGCAATTCGAGACCCTTAAAATAAATATTGATATACCCATTATTAACCCAGGTAAGGCTTTAAAGACTTACTTCTTGAAGTATGACGTAATCTTCTAATAGCCTTTTCCTTGATTTGGCGCACGCGCTCTCGCGTAAGATTAAACTTCTCACCAATTTCTTCCAGCGTCATTGCATGTTCTCCATTCAGACCAAAATACAATGTAATAACATCAGCTTCACGCTGTGTGAGGGTTGACAGTGCACGTTGAACTTCTCGCCTTAATGAATCATTCATCAGCCCTGAGTCCGGCGTTTCTTCGCTATCATTCTCCAGCACATCAAGCAAACTGTTTTCCTCACCTTGCACGAAGGGGGCATCCATAGAAACATGGCGGCCCGAAATTTTCATGGTATCCACTACTTCCGCAGTGGTTACGTCAAGCACGTCCGCCAGTTCTTCAGGCGAAGGCTCACGTTCATATTTCTGTTCAAGTTCTGAAAAGGTCTTTGATATTTTGTTCAATGAACCAACCCTGTTGAGTGGCAATCTGACAATGCGGGATTGCTCTGCCAATGCCTGCAGGATAGATTGACGTATCCACCATACAGCATAAGAAATGAATTTAAAACCCCTGGTTTCATCGAAGCGTTGTGCTGCCTTAATCAATCCCAGATTTCCTTCATTAATCAGGTCCCCTAGAGACAAACCCTGATTTTGATATTGCTTTGCCACTGAAACAACGAAACGAAGGTTGGCTTTCGTAAGTTTTTCCAATGCAATTTGATCACCTTCCTTTATACGCTTTGCCAACTCCACTTCTTCATCAGGTGTAAGCAGATCAACCTTACCAATTTCCTGGAGATACTTGTCCAATGATTGGCTTTCCCGATTGGTAATTTGTTTACTGATCTTTAGCTGTCTCATCCTCTAAACTATATATTCGTCTCGTTTCCTTAACAATATACTCTCAAAATACATTTCCAGTCAATGGTCTGCCAGTGATAATTAGGCCGGGGTGGTTTCTGGCCTGGGAGGTCTTGGCAAAAGTACTTTTCTGGATAATCGATATTTGCCTGTTTTCTTATCAACCTCGATCAGCTTCACTTTCACTTCTTCGCCTACTTCGAGAACTCCTTCCATGTTCTCAAGACGCTCCCATTTAATCTCAGAAATATGTAAAAGTCCATCTTTACCTGGCATGAATTCCACGAATGCTCCGAACGGCATTATGGATTTAACCTTTCCATCGTAAACCTCACCCACCTCAGGTATTGCCACAATACCTTTGATCCGGGCAAGCGCAGCCTCCATAACTTCTCTGCTTGTCGCAAAGACTTTTACGATACCTTTATTTCCAACTTCCTCGATTGACACTGTTGCGCCGGTTGTATTTTGAATATCCTGTACAACCTTTCCACCGGGGCCGATTATTGCACCGATCATATCCTTTTCAATAATAACAGTTTCAGCACGTGGCGTTTGTGGCTTAAGATCCGGTCTGGGCTCACTGATCGTTTTCTTCATCTCATTCAGGATATGCATCCTTCCTTGCTTTGCCTGTAACAATGCTTCCAGTAATATCTCGTAGGTAAGCCCGTCAACTTTCAAGTCCATTTGACAAGCTGTTATCCCAGCCTCAGTGCCCGTCACTTTAAAATCCATGTCACCCAGGTGGTCTTCATCTCCGAGAATGTCAGAAAGGATTGCATACTTGCCAGTTTTGCTGTCTGAGATCATACCCATGGCGATACCAGATACCGCAGCTTTTACGGGAACTCCGGCATCCATCAGGGCAAGGGAGCCCGCGCAAACTGTAGCCATGGATGATGAACCATTTGACTCCAGTATATCCGAAACAATACGTATGGTATAGGGATTTTTTTCTTCAGACGGAAGTACCTGCTTCAATGCACGGTGTGCAAGGTTTCCATGACCAACTTCCCTTCTGCCGGGTCCGCGATTAGGTTTAACTTCTCCCGTTGAAAAACCGGGAAAGTTATAATGAAGAATAAACTTGCTGTATCCTTCAATCATGGCACCGTCTACCATCTGTTCGTCCAGCTTTGTACCCAATGTTACTGTGGTTAATGACTGCGTTTCGCCGCGCGTAAAAATAGCGGAACCGTGAGGTGAAGGAAGATAATCAATTTCACTCCATATATCCCTGATTTCATTGGTTTTACGACCGTCCAAGCGAACGTGTTCATTAAGTACCAGATCACGGGCAGCTTTCTTCTGTATTTCCTTATAATAGCGTTTCGCAAGGTCTTTGTTTACCGTCGTATCTTCGGGAAGCGCTGCCAGATAATCATCCAGAATCTTGGCGAAGGCGTCCGAGCGGTCTTTCTTATTGGTTATCAATTGGCGCGCTACGTTGTAGGCATTGTCGTACATCAATTTCCACAATTCTTCACGCAGATTCTCGTCCTTCACTTCATGATCATACGTTCTTTTCGCGGTTTTGCCTACAGCTGCTGACAATTCAATCTGCAACAGACATTGGTCCTTTATTGCCTCATGTGCAACTTTCAAAGCCTCGAGCATATCTGTTTCACTAACTTCCTTCATTTCGCCTTCCACCATTAAAATGTTCTCGATAGAAGCGCCCACCAGCAAGTCGATATCGGCTCTGTTCTTTTGCTCCATGGTAGGATTTACGATGAAGTTGCCATCAACGCGTGCTACGCGCACCTCAGATATAGGACCTTGAAAAGGAATATCAGAAACAGACAGGGCAGCTGAAGCCGCAAAAGCAGCTAATGCATCAGGCAACGCATTCTCATCGCCAGAGATGAGGTAGAGCATTATTTGCGTGTCGGCATGGTAATCGTCCGGGAAAAGCGGGCGGATAGCGCGATCAACCATTCTGCAAATGAGTACTTCATAATCTGAAAGTCTGCTTTCGCGTTTCATAAACCCGCCTGGCACTTTGCCAGTAGAAGCAAACTTCTCCTGGTAGTCGACCGAAAGCGGCAGGAAATCAGTGCCTTCTCTTGCATCTTGGGTTGCCACAACCGTGGCTAATATCATGGTATTGCCCATGCGGAGCACGACAGATCCGTCGGCCTGGCGGGCTAATTTACCAGTTTCAATAGTTATTTCGCGGCCATCAGGCAGCTTACATGTTTTTGTAGTAACAATAGGTTTCATAAATGATTTGATTTTAGCCCCTTTTTGAAAAGGCTTACAATATGTTAAAAATGCAAAAAGGGAACCTTTTTTCGGGTTCCCTTTGGGGAATGTCTTTACATTACTTTCTAAGATCCAGGTCAGCCAGGACAGCCCTATAGCGGTCTATATTAGTGCTTTGCAGATAATTAAGCAGCTTTTTACGCTTTCCTACTAATTTCAAAAGACCCTGTTGGGTTGAGAAATCTTTCTTGTTAATCTTCAGATGGGCCGTCAGATGATTGATCCTATGCGTGAAAAGGGCAATCTGTGATTCTGCCGAGCCAGTTTCTTCCTTTTTCTTTGCAAAGCCGTGCTTTGCAAACAGGTTTTGTTTTATTTCAGTTGTGAGATACATCTACTAAATGTTTTTTCTTATTTTCAGGGGGCAAAGGTAAGCCAAAATGGCCGTATTTTCCAAAGGATCGGTAAATATTCCTTGTTTGATCAGCCTGACTTGGCCTTAAGATATCCCCTACTCATTAACCAGCGCTTCACTTTATCCATCACAACGGAGTAAAAGTCAGCCTCGAAGAAGCGCGCATCAACCCTTGCCTGGCGTAAAAATACCAATCCTATGACAAGAAGAATAAAATCAGCCATCCACACCCCGGCGACTACGTCCAAGGACCCCCGTTTGGCCAGCTTTTCTCCCTGCATTGTAATTACATAGTATACAATAAAGAAGAAAATAGAAACCAGAAAAGGAACGCCCAGGCCGCCTTTTTTTATAATTGCCCCAAGCGGGGCGCCAATAAGAAACATTGTTATGCAGGCGAATGAGCTGGCCAGGATTTTATGCCACTGAACTTCAAATACCAGGAACTCCTTCTGATAAGTATCTATACTGCCAATGGAATTCTGGACCTGGCTTTTTATCTGCCGCGCTGCGTTGGTTGCCCCCTGAAGTTGATCGCGTGTTGGGGAACGCATAAAAATGCTGTCTATTTTTGCGGTTCTGGATGAGTCAAGACGTGCCTGTGCGATTGCACGTCCCACTACAGAACCGGAATCCATCAGCATTACTTTTTTTTCCGGAATCTTTCCCTCCCCTTTTTCCTTTCTTATTGTGAATGCAGTTTTTTTAGTAATGAGTCGATGTGGTTTAGTGGAATCTCCCGGGCTCACTTTTTTACGCACGGTATCCACATTAATAGGGCTTCCGTTTGCTTCATTTTGGGTAAGCCCTACTTTAGGCTTAAGAGAATCCGCAACAGTTAAACTTTTGTCTGCGGGGAGGATAGTCTTCTTTAGGATTTCATTTGCCACATGCGGAAGACGATTTATCGAATCCCGAACCAGCTTGTATGCATATATTTCCTGGGGAAGAACCAAAGAATCACCAGTAGCGTAGAAAGTGAAATAGGTAGGCTTGGTGAGATAGTAGTTGAGCCGTTGGTCCAGCACTTCAGCATCCAATGAGTCCATATCTTCTGTTAACTCCCGAAGGTTACGCATAATGCGGTTTCCCTGAAACCATTTCTTATCCGTAGTCTGCAATTGAAAAGAGGACAAATCAAACACCACCTGAGTCTTTGTGAATTTGCTACGACTAAGGGATTGACTATTTCCAACCCGTTTTCCGGTGATTCCCTGTTGATTGCCCGCACCCTCTATGTAGTTGTATCCATTAAAGAGTTCGAACTTCAGATATCGTTCATTCATTATGGTGTACATTCTACCGGAGTCGGCTATTGTCACTTCTTTATTTCCGTCGTTCTTCCGGTGATCGTACACAATAACACCTTTCAAGGCTTCCTCATCATCAGGAAATTTCTTATTTACCTTGATACTGAGGTTATCTATTCCGCGGTAAAACGTCCCTTCTCTCAATTCCAGGGCAGGTTTCTTCTGCTTAATATCATACAACAAGCTATACGCTTCCAGCGCCGCTTTGGGAACCAGATTGTTATTCGCATAGAACGCTACAACCGTTAAGATAATAACAAAGTAAAAAATTGGTCTGAGTATTCTGACCAAGGATATACCTGCACTCTTAATGGCCGTCAATTCGAAATGTTCTCCCAGATTGCCAAAAGCAATTAGCGACGAAATCAGAACCGCCAGTGGCATTGCTGTAGGTACAGTAAAAACGGCGAAGTAAAAAAAAAGCTGGCCCAGGACAATACTATCCAGGCCTTTCCCGATAATGTCATCAAAGTACTTCAGCATGTTAATGTTTAACAGGATGAATACGACAACCAGGAATGTAATCAGGAAAGGACCTAGAAAAGCATCCAATACCAGCTTATCAATTTTTTTCATTTTGATAAAACAAAGATGAAGAGCTCAAAAATAAGGCCAACCAGGAAAAACCCCCAAAGGCAATTGTGATTTTTAGAGAAAAAGTGGAATGTTTATCTATCCGCCAACTGTCTTACGGAGCGAGTCTATTAAACTTTCCCAAAGATCCTTGAGTTCATCCAGATCCTCGAAGTCCGAATAATCTGATATCTTAATATAGACAGATTGTGTAAGGTCATTGAATTCCAATCGCAACTCGAAGTAAGATGGATCTTTGTTGTCATCTTCATTTTCGGGAAGAAATTGGAAACGAACAAAATGATTTGTTCGGTGGGCTACCAGCTTTGCCTTGTGTTCCTCATTATCCCAAAAGAAAGTAAACGACTTATCTTCATTATCAATTGTAACATCATCCGCAAACCACTCAGAAAGTCCGCTTGCCGTTTGAATGTAAGGATAAAGCATCTTGATAGACGCATGTATCTCGTAGTCGGCTGTGAATAATTTTTTGTTGGACATACTAAGGGTTGCCATAACTTTCTTTAATCCGTTGGAATTTATAGCATTTTAACCAGTATGGCAAGTCATTCGATCATGGAAATTCAAAAGAATGAAAAAACATCGTTTGCGCAGGAATGAGGGCGGACATCCACCAATTTATTTACAATTCACTGTTTCCGCTGCTAGCGGATCCCCAATCCAACACAGCCGATCAAATAATTCCGATGGCATTGGGTTCCTTCTCCATATCCATTAATCCACAATGGCGATCACAGGGAAATATCGGTCAGCGCACCTTCGAAAAGATAAAAGTACCATAATTGCGGCGACATGCTTTGTGATAATTGGATACTACTTTGTAAGTTTGCGCTCCCAAAATAATGGGGATTCCCAGATCAGCATCCAGAATCAGGGCGCGGTAGCTCAGGTGGTTAGAGCGTTGGATTCATAACCCAAAGGTCGGGGGTTCAACTCCCCCCCGCGCTACAAATTATTGAAGGTGGTTTGAACGTAGGATTCTTATTCGCCAAGGCGGACGGGGGTGCAACTCCCCCGTCTTATCATGAGACTTTAGCATGGAGGTTCCACTCCTGCAAATATCGCCTTGTTCCTCGCGGCTGGTTTCGCATACGCTTTTACCAAGAAGGCACTACATTCCGTCATATGCTCTGGCTTTGTCGCGTGACGTTCAGCACAACCTAAAAATGTTCAATTACCATTGCTGCATGCCGAAATTCAATTTCAGCCTCGAATATGAGCTTCTTTCTATAAAGACGTTATTGCAGGTTATAATCCTTATTCTATTTTTGCCACCGGTTAAAGATTATGGAGCAAGAAAATATTTCACGATGGGTTGAACAAATAGCCAAACAGTTCTCCTTACAAACAAAAAATGTTAAGTCGGTAGTATCCCTGCTCCATGAGGGCGCTACAGTGCCCTTTCTGTCGCGCTACCGGAAAGAGATGACCGGCAGTATGGACGAAGTTATGATCACGAATATCCGTGACCGAATTGAACAACTCCAGGAACTTGATGCCCGTAGGGAGGCTATTATTAACTCAGTTGAGAAGCAGGGAAACCTTTCCCTTGAACTCATGCAAGCGATTGTATCGGCTGAAACGCTGGCGCAGCTGGAGGATATCTATCTACCCTATAAACCAAAACGAAAAACGCGTGCCAGCGTCGCCAGGGAAAAGGGGCTTGAACCCCTGGCGAAAAGAATATTTGATCAGGAGAAATTTGATATAGAAGAGGGCGCCAAATCGTTCATTGATACCACCAAAGGTGTAAATGACTTTGACGAGGTGTTGGCAGGGGCACGCGACATAATCGCGGAATGGGTAAGTGAAAATCTGCAAGTCAGAAAAGCAATACGCGATTTGTTTTGGCAGGAAGGTGTGATGGTGTCGAGCGTTCTAAAAGGAAAAGAAAAAGAAGGACAGAAATACAAGGATTACTTTGATTGGACAGAATCGATATCCAAAACGCCATCACATCGTTTACTCGCGATGCGCAGAGCCGAAAAGGAAGGGATTTTGGGCCTGGACATTTCTCCTCCGGAAGCCATTGCGCTGCATGCCATGGAGCGGCAGCTCATCAGCAAGGAAAATGCTGCCAGCGAGCAGGTCAAACTTGCAATTGCAGATAGCTACAAGCGGCTATTGAAACCGTCTATGGAAACAGAGATCAGGATGCAGTCGAAAATGAAAGCGGATGACGATGCCATCAAAGTATTTGCTGACAATCTACGTGAGCTCATGCTGGCTGCTCCCCTCGGGCAAAAAAACGTCCTGGCACTTGATCCGGGTTTTCGAACGGGTTGCAAGTTGGTGTGTCTTGACCGACAGGGCAAACTGTTGCATCACGATACCATATTTCCAAACGAACCCCAGCGCGATACGGCAGCATCGGCGGCGAGTGTGAAATCACTGTGCGAGCAATTCAACATTGAAGCAATCTCCATTGGCAATGGAACAGCGGGCCGTGAGACAGAATCGTTTGTTAGGTCCATAGGGCTTAGCCATAAGATCATCATCGTCATGGTAAATGAAAGCGGTGCTTCGGTTTATTCTGCCTCAGACGTTGCACGCGAGGAGTTTCCGGATAAAGATATTACAGTTCGCGGGGCTGTGTCAATTGGCAGAAGATTAATGGACCCTCTCGCGGAGTTGGTTAAGATAGATGCCAAATCCATCGGGGTTGGTCAATATCAACACGATGTAGATCAGTTCAAGTTAAAAAGCGGACTTGATGACACGGTGATCCGTTGCGTAAACTCCGTTGGCGTAGAGGTAAACACTGCCAGCAAAGAACTCCTCTCCTATGTTTCAGGATTAAGCCCTGCCCTGGCCAGGAATATAGTAGAATTTAGAAATCAGCATGGACCCTTTAAGAATCGTCATGCGCTTATGAATGTTCCCCGGCTTGGGGAAAAGATCTTTGAGCAAGCTGCGGGATTTTTGCGAATTCATGAGGCCGAGAATCCGCTGGATGCAAGCGCCGTTCATCCTGAAAGTTATTCAATCGTCCAGCAAATGGCGGATGATTTAGGTTGTGCTGTAAAAGACTTGATGACCAGTGGTGACTTACGGAAGCAACTCGATCTTAAGAAATATGTCACAGAAAAAGTCGGACTCCCCACACTCTCGGATATTATTGTTGAACTTGAAAAACCAGGCCGTGATCCACGGAAAAAATTTGAAGTTTTCAGCTTCACGGAAGGGATAAACACGATCAGTGATCTCAAACTTGGCATGAGACTTCCGGGAATAGTAACCAACGTAACAAAATTTGGTGCCTTCATCGACATTGGTGTACACCAGGACGGCCTGGTGCACATAAGCCATTTGAAAGATGAATTTGTGAAGGATCCTCAGGAAGTTGTAACTGTTCAGCAGAAAGTCATGGTTACCGTAACGGAAGTAGATATACCACGGAAAAGAATCGGCTTGTCTATGAAGCGTGATCCATTTGCGCAAGGTGAAACTCCTGCAAAGCCTACACCGGTTCACCGAAAAAAAAATACAAAGTCAAAAACGCCACAGAAAGCGAACGAAAAGGAATTGAGCATGGAAGAAAAGCTTGCCATGCTTGTCAATAAGTTCAAAAAGTAAAATACACTGCTGCCTTGAACAATTGTAAGGCTCCAGGCTGACGGTATATCTCCGAGAGTACCGATAATATTTTTTCACAGGGAAAGAAGTGGTGGGTCGTTTCCATTATCTTCGTACACCAAGAAACCAAAAGATTATGTTCCCCAGCCATAACCCAACAGCAACTGCATCCTGGCAAAAATTGGAAATCCAGTTTCTGACCATACAGGCCATGCAGATGCGTGACTTGTTTTTAGATGACCCCGATCGTTTTTCGAAACTGCACATCACGTTTGAGGATATCCTCGTTGACTACTCCAAGAATCTGATAATTGATGAAACCATCAGCGAATTAATTGAACTGGCGAAAGAGGTTGAACTCGAAGATGCCATTTTGGCTATGTTTCAAGGGACCAAAATCAATCAGACGGAAAGCAGATCTGTCCTTCATGTGGCATTGAGAAACAGGTCAAGCACGCCTTTTCATGTCGATGGAGTGGATGTTATGCCAGAAGTGAATCGGGTTCTAGAACAAATGAAGCAGTTTTCAGGCCAGCTGCAGGATGGCCACTGGAAAGGGTATACAGGAAAACCGATTACAGATATCGTAAATATCGGGATTGGCGGTTCTGACTTGGGGCCGTACATGGTAACAGAGGCCCTTCGCCCCTATTGGAAAAATATTAAACCTCACTTTGTCTCCAACGTTGATGGTACACACATCGCGGAAACACTTAAGCCGCTTGACCCCGAAACTACACTATTCATTGTTGCATCAAAGACATTTACAACACAGGAGACCATGACCAATGCCGAAACTGCCCGGGCATGGCTACTGGAAAAAAGTGAAGGAAAGGGAGACGTTTCCAAACATTTTGTTGCGGTCTCCACGAATACGGATGAAGTAACAAAGTTTGGAATCGCTCGGGAGAACATGTTTGTTTTCTGGGATTGGGTAGGCGGACGCTATTCCCTATGGTCTTCTATCGGCTTATCCATTGCGTGCACAATAGGATTCGAGAATTTCGAAAACCTACTCGATGGTGCTCATGCAATGGACAATCATTTCAGAAACGAACCTTTGGAGAAGAATATTCCCGTTATCCTGGGGCTGCTTGGCATTTGGTACAACAACTTCTTTGGATCAGCTTCAGAAGCTATCCTCCCCTACGACCAATACATGCATCGCTTTGCTGCCTACTTTCAGCAGGGTAATATGGAGAGCAATGGGAAATCCACGGACCGAAACGGTCAGGGTGTTACCTATCAAACAGGACCAATTATTTGGGGTGAACCCGGAACGAATGGTCAGCATGCATTCTATCAACTAATCCATCAAGGAACCAAAATCGTTCCTTGCGATTTTCTGGCCCCTGCTGTAAGTCACAACCCGATCGGAGATCATCATGACAAGTTGCTGTCAAATTTCTTCGCCCAGACAGAAGCCCTGATGAAAGGCAAGACACAGGAGGAAGTTGAGGCCGAGTTGCGTAAGGCAGGAATGGACAATGCTGCTATTGCTTTTCATACACCCTTCCGGGTATTCGAGGGTAATCGCCCCAGCAATAGCATTCTCTTCAAACAGCTTACGCCAAGAACATTGGGAAGCCTTATCGCCATGTACGAGCACAAAATATTCGTTCAAGGTGTACTCTGGAACATCTTCAGTTTTGACCAATGGGGCGTAGAATTGGGGAAAGTACTGGCGAAGAAAATTCTTCCTGAGCTCAAGGATTCATCCGAAATCAACACGCACGATCCCTCAACTAATGCCTTAATTAACTATTTCAAACGTTTGAAATTCAATTGATTAAATTAGGGTTGCAAAGTGCGGTTCCTCCGCTATTTTTGTTGGACTATATACATAAATGGAGAACAAAATTTTGAAAATTGGATTGCTCACATCTGGTGGTGATGCTCCGGGAATGAATGCTGCTATCCGTGCCGTCGTTCGCGCCTGCACGTTTTACAAAAAGAATGTCCTTGGTATCATGCGTGGATATGAAGGTATGATTGAAGGCGACATTATTAAGCTCGACGCCCGCTCAGTGGGTAATATAATCCAACGTGGAGGGACTATACTAAAATCAGCGCGAAGCAAGGAATTCAGAACACCTGAGGGGAGACAAGAAGCATTTAAACACATCAAAAAACACGGAATCGATGGACTCATTGCAATAGGAGGCGACGGGACATTTATAGGGCTTCATAAATTTTTTGAAGAATTCGGAATACCGTCCATTTGTATTCCAGGAACTATCGATAACGATCTGGCTGGAACAGACTACACAATAGGCTTTGACACAGCCACGAATACGGCTGTGGAAGCTATTGACAGGATACGCGATACAGCCCTCTCCCACAATCGTTTATTCTTTATTGAAGTGATGGGCAGGAACTCAGGTTATATCGCCATCAACAGCGGAATAGCCGGAGGAGCGGCTGCTGTTATAATCCCGGAAGAAAATATGTCGTTCGACCAGCTATATGCTATGCTTGGCGAGGGCGGAAAGACCAACAGGAAGTCCAATTTGATAGTCGTCGCCGAGGGTTCCAAAATCGGAGGTGCCCACGCCCTGGCAAAACAAGTTGCGGAGCGATCAGATTATTTTGACATAAAGGTTACCGTTCTTGGGCACATGCAGCGGGGTGGATCTCCCACCTATTTCGACCGGGTACTTGCTTCCCAACTAGGTGTGGGCGCGGTTGAAGGATTAATCAGCGGGGAAAATGATTGCATGGTTGGAATCAGAAACAAGAGAATTGTGTACAACAAATTTGGCGATGTCATGTATAAGCATCACGATATTGATGCCGAGGCACTGCGCATTGCTAAAATGCTTTCCATCTAACCATAATAGCGCCACTATGAGAGAGCTCACCATCGGCATTGATATTGGAGGAACGAACACGAAATTTGGTATTGTCGACCGCGAGGGAAATGTAATCTCTCAGGGTCGTATCTCGACTTCTCAGTACAAAGAGTTTAAGAACTATTTTCAAGGACTATCAGAGGCACTCCGTAAAGAGATCAAAAATGTCCCCGGAGAAAACAGAATAATTGGCGTGGGCATCGGTGCTGCAAATGGAAACTACTACAAAGGAACCATTGAACGCGCCACCAATTTAAAGTGGAAGGGCATCATTCCATTGGCTGACATGTTCAAAGATGCCTTTGATTTGCCCGCTATTGTCACCAACGATGCGAACGCTGCCGCTGTGGGTGAAATGGTGTATGGTGCCGCCAAGGGCATGAAAGACTTCGTCGTGATTACGCTTGGTACCGGACTAGGCAGCGGTTTTGTTGCAAACGGTCAGCTTGTTAACGGAAAGCATGGCATTGCCGGTGAGGTCGGTCATACGTCCGTCAACCCTGCAGGACGATTCTGCAATTGCGGAAAGCGTGGATGTTTAGAAACATACGTATCCGCTACAGGAATCAAACGAACGGTATATAAGCTGCTTGCTGATTATTTGGAACCAAGTGAACTCCGTGGAATTAGTTTTGACAACCTAACAACAAAAATGATTACGGAGTCGGCTGTCCGGGGAGACCTGATCGCGCAGGAAGCTTTTGAATACACGGGCAGAATTCTGGGGATGAAACTTGCGGAGACTATTGTTCATACTGATCCTGAGGCTATCTTCTTATTCGGGGGGCTCTCGCTGGCTGGCGATTTAATCTTCAAACCCACCATCAGACACATGGAGGCTAATCTTATGCCCTTGTTCAGGGGTAAGGTAAAGGTACTTCCGTCAGGACTGCAAAATCAGGCGGCCCCCATTATTGGCGCCAGTAGTTTAGTATGGAACTATCTTGACAACACTACCTTGAAGGAAGCCGTCGCTTTACCCAGGATTTGATCCGATCATAATCCGAATCCTTCAGAAAGACCAGGTAGGACGTGATCATAATAAGCGCAAAATCAGGCAGGCTCAAGACAATCCAGATGAACAAGTGAAAGATGCAACCAATCAAGAGCATGGGCAGCCTGATGCTGCGATTCCATACCAGGAAGACGAATGACAGCTCAAACAAAATCGTGCTCCATGAAAATATGATATTCCAGAATTCACTAGCGAAAATCGGCGGAAGCACCGGGTTATACAATACTTCAAGATGTCTTATATAATCAAAGGCCACGCCAGACCGCCAGGTATCACTCATTAACTTATCAAGTCCAGATATGAAATAAATATAAGCTACCTGTATTTGACAAAACAGCAGCGCAAGGTTGTAGAGTACTTTTTGAATTACTTTCCCTCGTTCATTGCTGATAACCGGCAGCGTAGCGATCGGAATACACCATAGGCTGAGCATAAAAAGCACAACATCCGACCCATCGGCTATCGGCAAATTAATGACATAGAGATTAAAAGTCAGGTAAAAGAATACAAGGTTTCCGATATAGTTAACGTTTGTAAACAGGATTACTACCAAAAGCAAAACTCCGATTCCAAAAAAAACATCAACATGCTGGTTAGCCAGGAAGGCCCCTCCCAATAGTAATTTTCCGGGAAGTGATTTGGGTAATGAAATGCTGTGATACGACATTACCATCCGGCTCAGAGGCCACACGAGGGTCATCCGCAGCAGCGTATAAACTACCAGTACCTTATGAAAGATGCGTGTAGCCGTAGGCTCCTGAAAGTCGTCTGTAAAATAATAGCCTACGCTTTTACTATAGTTTTTTAGACGGCGCAATTACACTTGGATTATAGGTGTACTTAAAAACAGTATCAAAGCGCACGGTTTTCGTTTCCGGCAAATACACATTGAGGCCATAAACCAACGAAACTGAGTCCACCTGTCGGCTTATAACCTCTTGCACAATAAACTGGTTTAGCTCGCGAAATGCCCTGGAACTTCCCATCCCCTTAAATTCTTTATGCCTGATTTGTTCGCCTATCTGAAGGGAGATATAGCGCTCAAAATCACCATAGTGTAGCTTACCATAACGCCATGGATGTTCGCAATAGGACTTGAAGTTCGCCAACCCATGATCTACAAAAGGCGACCATGTATCCTTCACTTTAAAAGATATGTACAGGTGTGGGGATGTTTTAATACGCGACTCCGTGAAAAAAGGTCCGAGTAGAACGAGTTGATTATAAAGCTTGCCTAAACTTTTTGCATTATGCTTTCCTGGCGTCAGCAGTACAAATATACTAAACAAAATGTGCAGGAAGACGACCAAGACAGCCGCAATGCCCATCCTGCTTTTGAAAGATGAACCCGGTTCATTCACATTATAAAGTAGCTATAACCATGCACTAAATCAAGGTTATTCCACCTTGACCCCTAAATTATCTCCAAGCGTGGTAAAGTGATTGATCCATTCCTCAGAATGGCCATCATGATTGCGGTTCTGGGTAGCTATTTCGAAAAACAGATTCTGGCTTTTATAAAGATTCGGCATGAGGTTAAATTTCAGCAACAATGGAAAAAGGCGGTTTAACCTTTCGATGCGCTTAGGGTTGTCACCCTCCGCCCTGATGCGCTTTACTTCCCTGAATATGCTTTCGCCAGCAAGGCGTTCGAGCTTGCCTACATCATCTATCTCAAGCCTCCATTTGACAAGCTCATTCATGATCCGTTCAACCTGTAAAATATTAATTCTTTCAGCCTCAAAACTCCGTGTAAGGTCCGCGTTGAGAATATATTCAAAAGTTGTTCGATAGGCAGTTGGTATGGGTGTATCATTGTTCGCAAGTGCCATGACCAGCGGATAATCACGATTATAAATCCTGCGCAATGAGTTTTCCAGATCGCGCATGCTCTGGTATGTAATGAGATTAAATACTTTCCTCTTTTCGTCCTGGAACAACTGCCATATCGTATATTTCTCAGGCCCAAAATGTGTTTGCATCAAGCCGATAATATCTCCCAGACGCGCCTCGTCAAAAGCCTGCACCATAAGTGAATGCATTGCGTCAAACTTATCCTGTTCCATATCCAGTGAGATGTTCCCGATAATATTATGCTGACCCATATAGATTACAGCGAAGGCAAATTTTTTCTCTGATCGCGTTACATTCGATCTGACTTTTGTTACCCCCAGGACCAGCTTTTGCTGTCCAGCCTCCTTACGGACAAACACTTCATTTTGTGTTGTATAATTAAATACCGGGAATGATTCCGGGTCTTCTTCAAAGAGGGATGCCACAGCATAATGCATCCCCACCCTTTGCAAGTTTGTTTTGGATGGAACAACATATTTCTGGTAAACTTTGGCACCATCTTCAAGTGCAGTCAGATTACCTGCAGCATTCTGAAGTCTCCTCATGAACTCCTGTTCCAAATCAACTTGAACGATCTGGTTTACCAACTGGATGGCACGACACGCATATTGCAGTATCTGCACTGTCTCTATTCCGGATATTTCATCAAAAAACCAGCCACAACTTGTGAACATGAGCATGGCATTGCGTTGCACTTCCATGAGGCGAAACACCCTATTCTCTTCTACTTCAACGAGGCAGTGTTCTTTTAAGAATTTCTCAATTGCATCGTCATTGCGGTCCAGAATTACATGTATATAATCCTCTCGAGCAGCCCACGGATCTTTGAGAATTTTCGAAGCCTCCTGCTCATAAACATTAGCCAATTCATCACGCAACCAATCCAAAGCTTCACGCAGTGGTTTTCTCCATCGCTGGTGCCAATCCGGCCTACCGGAATTGCAGCCACAGTCGTTTCTCCACCTTTCGACACCATGCACACAACTCCAGGAACTATTTTCATGAATTTGCGCTTCAAAGACTGGTGGATGTTTCGACAAAAACTCAGCGTAGTTCGTCAACCTGGAATTTTTTTGCCGCCCAATAAAGTCAAGGCAATATGCCAGGGCCATATCACCGTGCTTGTGATGGTGCCCATAAGTTTCACCGTCTGTGGCAAAGTGTACAAGCTGCGGCTCTTCTGATGTGCCGTCAACAGAGTCTAGCAAACGGTTGGCGAATTTCTTACCGTCATTTAATAGTCCATTGAATGCCACACCTTGTGAAATTTCACCATCATAGAAAAACAGCACTATACTCTTCCCGGAAGGCAGAACGCATTGGTACGCCCTGCGGGTATCGATCGTTTCAGTAGTAACATCA
>JAOUDZ010000159.1 GCA_029858965.1 Cyclobacteriaceae bacterium | reverse complement strand
CAAAACTATCATCTCAACAAAGCAATTGGCAACAATGAAACCGGTTTCCGTGGCCAATACGACAGCACCTACCGAAAAGAAGGATGGGAATTTATTATTGCCGGAGGAGCACTCTACAACAACCTGGATTACTCGTTTACGGCAAATCATGAGACAGGTGACTTCACCTACCCTGAGAAACAACCCGGAGGTGGGAGTACTGCACTACGACTGCAACTAGGTTATCTGAAGCTGTTTATAAATCGATTTGATTTCATTCGTATGAAGCCCGATCATACCTTCATTGCAGGTAACTTGCCTCGCGGCGCACAGTCGTATACGCTTTCAGAACCTGGAATGCAATACGCGTCCTATTTTCTGCATTTGGGTGACACGGGCATTTCCGTATTACTGCCGGCAGGGAATTACCAGATTGAATGGATGGATCCTGTCACGGGTATATATGTCAAAAAAGAAGCATTGCATCATTCGGGAGGAAATGCGAAAATTGTTTCACCCGCAAATAATTACGATATCGCCCTGCGCATAGAAAGGAGTAAAAAGTAAAACCGATCAGTTCAATTACTTCTGAAAACTTTGTTATTTATCCCGAAAGAAAACAATTTTGATTGTTCAATAATCCAAAGCCTGCGGTGATCCATTAAGAATCGAAGTAGCCAATGAACTATCAACGCTTTCTCTGTTAACCTGGCCTCAACATTCGATACTTGCTGATTAATGCCTTGTACAAGTAGGCTAGCAAAGACTATTGACCATTTTGGGCTCAACTAAGCCCGCTTTTCAAATAAAGTGTTGACCGGCAGTCAAATTACCCAGGGCCTTGCGGAACTTTTGCTTTGAAGCCAACCCTTTACAGACTAACTTTATTCTCATCAAACAAAACAACAATACTGTGAAAAAACTAAAATCTATCTGCATCTACATTGCAGTCCTGGCCGGTTTCATTTCGATGTCTTGTCAAAAATCCGGCACACAACAAGAGAACACCGCAACCGTTGATGAAACCCCTGCACCGGTAAACGCACTTTCCGAGGCTGAAAAAGCTGCAAACTGGGCACTTCTGTTTGACGGAAGCACGCTTGACGGCTGGAAACGGTATAATCACGATACGATAGGGCCATTGTGGAGTGTCCAGAATGGCGTAATTGTTTGTGATGGGGAGGGTTTAACCGAGGGTACTGCCAACATTGGCGGTTCGCTAATCACCATTCGCCAGTTTACCAACTTCGAACTAAGTGTGGAATGGAAACTAACCGCGGGTGGGAATAGTGGTATACTTTATCATGTTGTGGAGGGCACCGAATATCCACATGCCTATGACACCGGTCCGGAATACCAGCTTATGGATGACGAAGGCTGGAAAGGTGACCCACTTACTGCCGCGCAGAAGGTTGGCAGCAACTACGACATGTTCGCAGCGTCAGAGACCAAGAAAGTCAACGTTGGTGAATGGAATACAGCACGGCTGATATACAATAACGGGCACGTTGAACATTGGTTAAATGGAGAAAAGGTAGTGGAGTTTGAAGAGGGAAGTCCTGACTTCGAAGAGCGGTATAAAAATAGCAAATGGGTCAATTATCCGGGATGGAATACATTTAAGCGTGGTGCCATCGCACTACAGGATCATGGTGCACCCGTCTACTTTAGAAGTATCAAAGTACGCGAGTTGTAACAGCGAAAGAATATTGGAGATACTCGATAGTAAAAGGGGGATGACTTACTTATCCCCCTTCTCTATTGCTTTGGTAATATTCCGAACAACAACATTCAACTTTTCTGCTGAATCTTCCATGTGCTTAACAATAGTTTTGGTTTCATCATCGACGTTACATTTTGAAATCAGATTGATTAGGCCAAGGACGCTCGCCACGGGCGCCCGCAGCTCATGGGCAATGATGAATGCAGACTCTTCGGAAGCTTTTGTTTTCTTTTCCAGCTCTGCAGTACGCGACTTTACTATCAATTCCAGATTATCATTTATCCCCTGAATTTCTTCTGCCTGCGATTGTATCTCTGCATTCTTCGTCTGAATTTCTTTCGCTTGCTCCTGGATTTCCAATGTCCGCTCAATAACCTTTTCTTCCAAAATTATGTTGTCTCGCAAGAGTTTTCTTCTACTATATTTTATGTATGCGTACGTACTATAAATAACAGTGAAAGCGACAAGAAAGTAGAACCACAAAGTTTGCCAGAAAGGAGGTTGTATCACAAAATGTACAGCAGTCTCCTTTGCTGCGCTGAAATCTTCTGTATCCGAAACTCTCAATAGGAATGTGTAATCCCCTGGTGGCAAATTAGAGTACGTAGTAGAGCGATCAAGACTTTCAATCCAATCTTTATCATAATTTTCAAGCCTGTATTGAAAGTTTAAATTACGCGGATTCTGAAACCAAAAACCCAGGTAGTTAATAATCACGCTATTTTGGTCGTATGCAAACTTGAGTTCTTGTGAAAGATCAACGTTTTGACCGGATACCTTCAGGCCAGCAATAAAAGGTTGTGGGAGTGGCGGCATGTTGTTCATTTGATCAGCATACTTAACAATCCCCTGATCGGTACCGATGTAAATTCGTCCGCGAACATCTTTGGTCAACGCGTTCAGGTTCGGCTTTCTGGCGTGCATGCCAACCTCTTCGCCCAGGTATCGCATTTGGTTTTTTTCAATGTCGTATATATCGATACCTAAATCATGCATCGCAATAAGGTTTCCAAATTGATCCGATGAAAAACAATTGACATTTTTATCTCTCAGTGGAGTGTCTTTACCAAGCGGCTGAAACATTTCTCCATCAAACCTGTAAATACCGTCTCCCTGAACGTTTACCCAGATATTGTGCAACTTGTCCTCCGCGAACCCATATACCACGTTCGAACTTAAGCCTTTATCATAGTGGTGAAAGCCTGTGTCATCCAACATCGCTGCCTCCTTACCATCAGTTGCAAACCAAACCCGCTGCTGACTGTCAATAAAAACCTGGTAGATATAATCAGACACCAACCCATCCGCCCGGCTATAATTCCGGATAGCAAGTTGCTCGCCAGATGTGCTGATTTTTGTTGCCCCGCCCAGCGTTGCGAGCCATACGATATTCTCCCGACCGGTTATACTCAGAATATTTCCGTTTGATAGTTCTTCGTCGAGGTGGACTATCTTCCCAGAAGATGGATTGATACGCAGGATGCCTTCTCCATAAAATCCCACCCAGAGGTATCCATCATTATCCGTGTACAAACTGATGGCCGTATACTTTTGAAAGGGGGTATTCATCAGCATCCTTTCAATATGAATTTTGCCGAGTTCATCAACCATACGCTTAAACAAACCATCGGCTGTGGCAAACCATATGTTGTCATCATGGTCAACCGTCAACGTCAAGACGTTAACATCAGTGTATGGATCGAAAGAACTTATGTATTCAACATGGTCCCCTAAGGTGCGCGCAATCCCTGACCTTGAACCGATCCAGATATTCCCTTCAAGATCACGCAATAGTGTGCGAATTGAATTGAAGTCGAATTCCGCATTTGCCTTGTAGACTTTGCCCTGTTCTGTTTTCAAATCATAAACGATAAGCCCTGATTGTGATGAAGCGATCCAAACCTGATCTTCATCCAGCAAGAAATCTGTTGTCGCTCCATACTTCCACGCTCCGCCAAGCAGGGGGCTTGTCTTGCCTGATCCAGGGTCGAAGGAAAATATCCCTGCATCTTCCGTTCCCAGCCATACCGTATTCCTTTCATCAATAATTATTTTCTTAACGATATTATCTGGCAAACCATGATCATAATCGAGTACTTTGATATTCACCTTCCTGTCCAGAAGAGTGCAAATGGCAACTCCGCCATCCGTTCCAGCCCATATATTTCCAAGGCGGTCTTCAACGATATCATACACAAATATGTCTGGCATACCTTCTTCCTCATCGACCCGGAACAAGCGCTCATGCGTGAAGTAATACAGCCCATCGTTCAATGTTGAAAACCATAGATTCCCATGACGATCAAAAAGAATATCAGAAATTTCATGCGTAGAAGAACCCTCCGGAGGATCGAAAATTTGGATTGTACCTTTGTCCATAAAGGCAATTCTACCGTTTTTATGACCTGTCCAGATTCTGCCAAGGGAGTCCTGTGCTATTGCGGTTACATTATCGTCAGGAAGACTGTCTAAATTCGTGAAGCGTTGCTGTGAAATACCATCATACCTGAATAAACCTTTGTTTGTACCACACCATATGAAACCTGATTTGTCCTGAAAGACGACGTTAACTTGAAGTGATTCGTTTCTCTTTAGAAGAGAATAAAACTGAAAATAGGGCACCTGTGCGTAGCTGGATACCGCGATTGCGCAGACTAGAAAGATTCGTAAAAATATTCCGGCAGGCTTTTTCATTTATTGAAGTTTCATCGAAGCATTTACACTAACCTCTATTTCTGTGGCAATTTTCTGATTAACTATTCTGGGGATGGAAATATTGTGATCCGCCAATGGTACATGAAAATCACTTTGAATACTTAATATCCCGTTGTTAATGCTTATCCTACTTTTGATGATGCGCGTTTGTTTTTCTCCGTGTATTTCCAGATCCCCTTTCGCCCGTACTTCATAGGTTCCGTCTGTTTGAAAATCAACTTGTTCAATAATTTTTCCCGTAAAACTCACGCGTGGATAGGTTTCACTTTCCAGATATTTCTCATTGAAATGTTCACGCTGCAGTTCGCTATTGAAGCCTCTAAAGGTCTGCACTACAATAGTAAAAGCAAATTGGTTCGTTGATATGTCTATTATGCCCTTGAGTTGAGGCGATGAAGCTTTTATGAGTTCAAGCTCCGCATTTGATATAAAACTGACATTGCCCTGTTCAGTACTAAACTTCTTTTGGGCCTCAAGCCGAAGGCTGAATAGAATAAAAAAACAGAAGACTATCTTTTTTATACCCATATTTTTCAAATCTCTGTTGCATTAGTCGGTATTGAACCAGCCCTTGCATACGGATCACCTTGCTAAGGTAAGCATTTAATCAGCAACAATATTATTCAAAACGTTACGGAGAATTCAACAGGAAAAATGAAATCCATTAAACAGATGGCGCACAATAAAAGCCGTACCAGAACGATACGGTTTTTTTTAAATCGTCAACATTAAGTTACTCCGTCAGACTTTTCAAGTACGCAATGCTCTGCGGTACCTGAACGTTTACTCGGTTGCTTTCATCTTCAATGAAGTAATGCTTTATGCCTATCTTTTTTGCCGCTTTCAGAATTCCGGGGATGTCAATTTCACCCGTTCCCAGTACTACATCATTTTCCTGAGGGGTGCCACCAGTTAGGTCTTTCTTGACGCCTTTGCGCAAATCCTTCAGGTGCATAAGCTTCCAGCGATTACCATACTTCTTCAGGAGGGCAACCGGATCACCCCCGCCAAACTGGGTCCATAATATATCCATTTCGAAGGATACGTATTCAGGATTGGTATTTACTATCATGTAGTCCAGCAACGTTCCTTTTTCATAAGGTTGGAATTCATAACCATGCACATGGTAGCAGAAGGTGATACCGTTTTCCTTTAAAGTCTTCCCGATTGTATCAAAATCTGCAACTGCCTTTTTTGCATTATCAAGATTGAAGGCACCTTTCTCGTGTGGAATCCAGCTGCACATTAGAAACGATGCACCCAAGGCTTTGGCATTATCGGCCGCCGCCTGTGGATCTGCCAAGAGCCTTTCATACTTTCCTCCTGTTGAAGGTATGCTTATTCCTCTTGCATCGCATAATTTTTTGAATTCTGCAGGCGGCATCTGCCCTCCGCCACCTTCAATTTCCGTGAAGCCCATCATCTGGATGGTATCCAGTGTTTCTGCAACACCATGTGGGAAACTCCTTCTGAAGGTGTAAGCTTGTATCCCAAAGGGAGCCGTGTACAACGGCTTCTTGCTTTTCTGCGCGCTTCCGATGCCGTAATCAATCAAAAGAATACAAAACATTAGCCCAATCGTTGTGTGTTTTTTCATGTTCTTTTTTGTCCTATAAATTTTACAAAGTGTTATAAAGCCTATATGTTTCTTTTTCTTAATTCGTCAACTGCGTGGTTTGCTGCGCGTGCCGTTATTGCCATATAGGTTAACGTTGGATTCTGCGTACCAGTAGAAGTCATGCAAGCGCCGTCAGTAACAAACACATTTTTGCAGGAATGCAATTGATTCCAGCCATTCAGTAAAGAGGTCTTCGGATCATGCCCCATGCGTACACCACCCATTTCATGAATATCAGACCCTGGTGGCGATTTAGAATCACTTACTATGATATCGGTAAATCCTGCCTTTTCAAACATTTCCTTTGATTGCTCCATGTAATCCTCCACCATCTTATCATCATTCTCACTCCATTCACACGAAATAACCAGCTGGGGAATACCATACTTATCCTTCAGGTCGGGATGGAGCCTGACGTGATCCTTTTCAAGGGGTACCGATTCTCCCATCATCCAACTGCTGATATTCCAGTTGCGCCACTCGGGATGTAATAAGTTTTCCCGCAATTGATCACCGATCACGTCAGTATCCGATGACTTGCCTCTTCCTCCACCTATGCCAATGGCATAACCCCTGAGGAAATCAGTCTCTTGTTTTCGCACGTTCCTGAATCGTGGTATATAACTATGACTTGGGTTGCGCCCGTCGGTCATTTTATCTGCAAAACCTTCATACGCTGCATTCGCTCTTCCGCGGTAATTGTGCCATGAAACATATTTTCCCAGTAAGCCACTGTCATTCCCCAGCCCGTTTGGAAATCGGTTTGACGTGGAGTTTAACAATATCGCGTTGCTGTTCAATGCCGAGGCGTTTACAAAAATTATCCTGGCATAAAATTCAATTACCTCTTTCGTGTTTCCATCGATGATCCTTACGCCAGTAGCGCGTCCTTTCTTTTCATTGTAAATAATAGAATGTACTACAGCATATGGCCTGATCGTAAGCTTCATGGTCTTCATTGCCCATGGAATGGTAGAAGCATTGCTACTGAAATAG
>JAOUDZ010000052.1 GCA_029858965.1 Cyclobacteriaceae bacterium | reverse complement strand
CGTGATTGTTTTTCATAGAAATCATTTCCTATGACGCCATGGATAGCCGGCGTTGCGCCCGTATAAACAGAGGCATGACCCGGGCCGGTCACCGTGGGTGCATAATTGTAATGGGCATTCATCAGCATAAACCCATCGTTGACCAACCTTTTGAAGCCGCCGTTCCCAAATTTGTCGTAATATCGATAGAGGTATTCCTGCCGCATTTGATCGACTACAATGCCAACAACCAACTTTGGATTGTCACTGGCCCTTTGTGCTAACACAATCAGATTTGTAAGCAAGAGGATTAATAAAGAAAGAATCTTCTGAAGCATATGGGTAGTTTGAACCTGCAAGTTAAGGAATAGCTTTACTTTTAAAATTATTCTATAAAGACATTGGCGTTAGTTTTTTGAGCAATAGATTTTTTCATAATCGTCGTGCTCATAAACTTCTTTTCGTATCATCTTTCCGTTTCTATCATAATAAATCACAACAAATATAGAGGCTTCCTCCACATGCTTTTCTGTGAAATAGAGTGGTTCATCGCGCGACCCAACATTGAGGATATCACTGAAAGATATGGGTATGATGGTCCCTTTTCTATTGTGAATGACACCATAGTTATGGCCTTGCTGGACAATAGCCAGTTTTTCATCGTCGCCATCCAGGATTAATTGATATTCTTTGACTTGGTCGAGAAGGACTTTCTGGGTTTTGATTTCATATATCATCCATTCCAGTTTCTTCCGGACAAAGGCAGCACTGTCATTCCAATACCGTACTTCATCAAATTCTGACTTGCCAATGGCTTTGTTATCCCACCCGGCGAACCCATACATACCATCTTTATACACAACGTTTATTTTGTCGTTATAGCTAATTATGTTCTTGGCATACTGCGGTTTTACAAGCTTCTTTCTGTTACAATCAAATGATCCGAACTTCAATCCTTTCAGGAGGGATACTACTCCATTATTAACGGAGCCAATTGCATCATACGCCAACGGAAGCAGCGTTTTACCATCCGACGTGAGTAGACCCTTCTTTTCTTTCCTGACTGCCAAAAAAATTCCTTCACCGGCATATTCAATGCCATCATAAGTAGTTGTAAAAAGCCTGCGACCATCCAGCGTATAGATGCTCTTCTTATCACCCTGTGCTAACAGCAAAAATGATGAAGAATCCTGGCCAGGTATAAACGAAGTACGCACCGGCTGCGGTACCATTAAGATTTTGGAAACAGAAAAATAAATGAATACACTATCTTTTCTTTGTCCGATTGCAAATGGTCCATCAAAAACAATAGAATCATAGCCCGGGCTTTGAAACTCCCTGACTTTGGGATCGTACAGACGCCATGTGGTATCTGTTCTTGCGGCCGTCCAGGGCTCCCGTGCTTCAATTTGCTGAAAGGTTACGGATCCTTCACCTTTGTCGTTAAAGGTTTGAACTCCTGTTGAAGCGCTAGATGTTGCCCCAAAATACGAAGCTGAAAGACTTTGTATTTCCTCTTTGATCAGCGTATCCAGGGAATGATTCAGAATACCTTGACAATTATTATTTCGTATCCAGAGAAAATCGTTTTCCCATGCCTTGACTTCATCAACGAAATCCAACAAAACGAGATCTTGGTCATCAGCCACCTGCGCGATCGCCCTGGCGGTAGCCAGTGCGAACTTATTATTCTTCTTTAATACTATTACATCCCTGTAAGGTATTATGTCATCCCATTCAAAGGGTATCAACATCCGTCCGCCGAAGGTCCATATCGACCATAATGCATTCTCCCGTAGGGCTAGAAATTTTCCATCCAACACTTTTGCATCTTCAATACAATCCCTTCCGACTTTGAACCCAGTCTTATGCACAACACGCATGCAAGAATTCTCTTCGATTAATGTAAAACCATATCCAATATCCACCACTGAATCAACGGTACCGCTGTAGATCAGATTTCCATTAGGTGCCACCAATTTTTGCGGAAGAACAATTACGTCATCCGTAATGTTGCCGCATTGATATTCGGGTCTGATTTCGGCGATGTCGGCCATTATCACTTCCAGACCATTTTGGTTCATAAACCCAAATTTCCCGTTGTGCAAAAAGGGAACGATGTATCCGCGTTCAAGCGCAATAGCTGTCCTTATCGAGTCATTATCAAGATACCCTGCAAATTGATTTCGCTGGTCTTCGGGTATGAGGTAGAATAATATGTTCCGGGCCTTTTTTGAAAAGAAACTATCAGTATACAAATCCAGATATGTGGTATAACACTCTTCAGTTCCCAAAGCTGTGCGGATCTCAAAGATGGCTTGTGCAACATCCTTTTGATACGGCGAGTTTGGGTAGTCTTTATTGTACTGCTCATAACTGCTTAGCCGCCCATCCATTGTCCTGGCCTGGAACAGCAGGGCCTCATATTTATTTCTGGCATCCGCGATACGTACTGCCTCAGGATACCTCATCATGAAGTCACCTAAAGCCTGATATGTATTTTCAGATAATGCATCAAGGTAAGCCGCCTCATCGCGAAGTGCAATGGCCTGATCGCGCTGCATTGATGATGGATAATCTGTTAAATAGTCAATGTATGCTTTCTCAGTATTTATCCTCCGCGCGCGGAAAAAGGCGGCACTGTCGACTTGCTGGAGGAAGAGAACAAGGGTAAGACTGTCTATTGACCCGCGATTCAGGCGCTCCCGCTGTTTTAGGGTTACACGTTGAAAATCCTGAATTGCCCGCTGAACATAATAGTGGGCTGAATCCAATTGAAAATCAGGATTTTTGGGAGCAAAATAATATTGCGCAAGCACATAAGCGGCAGCGGCATTCATGCTGTCCTTATCCATTGCTTTCGTCAATTGACCATGGGCCTTTGCCCACTTCCCTTTTTGGATATTTTTATAGGCCACACGTTCCACAGACCCCTGACCGAACAACTGAACGGACAAGAATACAGCGATGCATGGTATGACGATCTTCAGGATCAACTATTCAAACACTTCATTGGTAGGTACAAAACTACAAACTTCATACTAAGATTTACCTTTACCGAGATTAATGCTGTTGCATGATGTAATAATTTTTGTAAATTTTCACCTTGTTATAAGCGTACGCATGGCCAAGCTGAAGAATATAATCAAACAACTGTCCGAAAAAGACTTCAGCGCCATTCACGACTCACTTATTGAAAGTAATGCCGAAAAATCTGCGTACCTGCTGAAGTCACTCCGCGAACGACAACTCTCGGACAATAAGATCATGACCGAGTTGGATGTCAATGCAAACGCCTACTATACACTCCGGTCGAGGTTAAATCTCAAAATTGAGGAATACCTGATGGGTCAACTTGAAAGCCCGAGGACCGATGTGTTGCGAAAAGTAGCCAATATCAACGAGGTTTTGTTCACGAAAAAGAAGGCTATTTCCATCGCCACGCTGAAGAAATTGGAAAAAGAACTTCTGGACTACGACCTGGCCAATGAGTTAACCGTGATCTACAAGTCACTGAAAAAACTCAATATCAATTCACCCGATTACTTCCAGTATTCACAACTGTACAACCGCCATGTTGCTTATATGCTTGCCGTTGACAAGGCAGAGGATTTATTGGCTGATTATTTCAAGAAATACGGCGACTACCTGTTGAATTGGGGTGAAGCAGAGAAATTAGGACTCGTTTTGCTGATGAAAGAAATGCAGAACGTCGCCAAGTTGTACGAATCTCATCGCTTATATGTTTATCAAAGCTGCATGTATGTTTTTCATCGCTTGTTCGTGGAAGTAGACGACAACATGCAGCAAGACGGAGAATCGATTGAAGATATCTTTGAAAAGGTGCAAAAGATTTTCGAGAGCTATCATCTTGATGGAATCTATTACCACCTAAACCTCGTTTTTGAATTTCTGAAACTAGAGTACTATAACCACTACAAAGTTTTTCGTCAGGCCGAAAAGTACTATGAGGAAGTAAATGACGCCTGCGCTAACCTCCTGGTGAACTATTCTACCTTCACGTTTCCTCCGCAGTTCCTGATTTCTAAGATTGAAAGATATTTAAGAACAGGTACAGAAACAGAATTGTACACTGAAAATGAGGCAATCTTCCTGGATTATGAAATAGACATGCTGGACTTGCCCAAACATATTATTTACATAGTGTACAGGGCCATCTCATGCTACTACGCAGGCAAATTTGAAGAGGCCGCCAAATTAATTAACGGGTTGCTCAATGATGTTAGCCTGAAACGTTATCCATACGCTCACCTTGAAATAAAGTCGTTGCTTGCGCTCCTTTATACGCTGCTGCACGATTTCGAATTATTCAATCAGCTGTCAAATAGTATACAACGACAAATCCGGCTTTCGGGAAAAGATAGTTGTGAGAATATTCAATTGTTTTTGAAAATGCTTAAGATCGCCACCAGTGAAGCAAAGAAAGAAAAAGCAAAGAAAATTCAAAGTGTGATCCCACGCCTCAATTCAATAAGGGTGGACTATTTTGCCCCAACAAAGTTGATCAGGCTTGATGAAAGATTTGTGGGCCTGTTAACCGAATTCTAAAGTTCAAGTTTAGCTATGCTGTCGTGTGAAAGCGGCTTATTCAAATACTGCTTTACATTCTCGTATTTCTTGGACCGGTTGAAATCCTGCGGATTAATTGAGGATGTAAGCATTACAATCTTGCACTTTTTCTTTGTTGTATTCATAAGCTTTTCGAACTCATCCAGGAACTGAAAACCATCCATTAGTGGCATGTCAATGTCCAGAAAGATAACATCGGGCAATACCTGATCGGCTATTTCGAGCCGCTCTATGTTTCTCAAAAATTCAATGGCACTTTTTGCTCCGGTGTGCGTGTAAATATTTTCTGTTACAGCTGCAGCCTCGATCATTTTCTGATTAATCAGATTATCAATCTCATTATCATCAATGAGCATCACCGTACGATATTTCTTGGCTGTCATAATTAGATTCAGAATGAATGCTTTATAAAAATAGGTGTTTGATCCATATTTGCAAATTTCCCTAAATGTCAAATTTTATTCCCTGAGCCAGCGGAAGTGTATTCCCGAAGTTAATGGTATTGGTCTGCCTTCGCATATAAACCTTCCAGGCGTCGGATCCGGATTCTCGGCCACCTCCGGTTTCTTTTTCTCCTCCAAATGCACCGCCTATTTCGGCCCCGGAGGTTCCAATGTTAACATTGGCTATGCCACAGTCTGAACCTGCCTGCGACAAGAACTGCTCCATTTCCTGAACGTTGTTGGTCATGATAGAAGAGGAAAGTCCTTGCTTTACACCATTTTGTTTTTCAATGGCCTCGTTGATGTCTTTGTATTTAATAAGGTATAAGATCGGCGCAAATGTTTCTTGCTGAACAATTTCAAATTCGTTCTCCACCACAGCTATGGCTGGTATTACGTAGCAACCCGATTCATATCCCTTGCCTAGCAGCACCCCTCCTTTTACGACAAACTCCCCTCCTTCAAGCTTTATCTTACGCAATGCATCACGATAGATTTTAACGGCCTGCTTATCAATGAGTGGTCCTACATGATTATTCACATCCAACGGATTTCCGATAACAAGCTGGGCATAGGCGTTCTTCAAACGAACCTTGACTTCTTCAAATATGGCTTCATGAATTATCAGCCTGCGTGTAGAGGTACACCGTTGACCTGCTGTACCAACAGCGCCAAACAATGCCCCGCGGACGGCGATGTCCAGGTTTGCATGTTCTGTGATGATAATTGCATTATTCCCGCCCAATTCAAGTAACGCGCGACCAAGCCTTTCACTCAACGTTCTGGCAACCGCCTTCCCCATCCGAACCGAGCCAGTTGCCGAAACCAATGGAATATTCTCATTCCGCGATATCAGTTGACCAATGGCCGAATCTCCGTTTATAATACAAGATACCCCTTCAGGCACTTTATTCTTCTCAAACACTTTGATGGCTATATGCTGACACGCAACACTACACAAGGGAGTTTTTTCAGAGGGTTTCCAGATGCACACATCGCCGCATACCCAGGCTAGCATGGCATTCCATGCCCAGACTGCAACGGGAAAGTTAAATGCCGTAATTATTCCGACCGCGCCAAGCGGATGCCATTGTTCGTACATACGGTGACTCGGTCGCTCAGAGTGCATCGTCAGGCCATGAAGCTGCCGTGAGAGACCTACTGCAAAATCGCAGATGTCGATCATTTCCTGAACTTCGCCAAGGCCCTCCTGATAAGATTTCCCCATCTCATAAGAAACCAATTTGCCCAATGGTTCTTTAAACTTTCTCAAGGCCTCTCCAACTTGTCGAACAACTTCGCCACGTTTTGGCGCAGGCCACGTTCGCCACTCGGCAAAGGCCGCTTGCGATTGCGCTATTGCTTTATTGACAGTTTTTTCGTCTCCGGCATATACCGAACCGATAATTTTGCCATCGACGGGAGAATACGAGTCAATCAGCCCGCCAGTTGATTTATACCATTTCCAACCTGTGGATACTCCCAGATTTCTCCTTTTAATGCCTAACCTCGATAGGGCATCTTTTATTCCAAATTCATCCATTGGTCATTTTGTCTATCATGCGCAAAGCTAAGAAAATGTGGTGGATGGCTTAATAAACATGAAAAAGGAACTGCCGGGGACAGCATAAATTCACCAAGCCAGACCGTAGGTCCCCTTTTTTCCATCGGGATAGAAACCCTCAATAAGAATACCTCCTCTTTTATAATCAAGAATTCGATTGAGATCAGCCAGGTTATCAACAGGAATCTTATCAATATAGGCGATAACAAAACCATTCTTCATTCCTGTCTCTATCCATTTTTTATCGGTAATTTTTTTTACACGAACACCGCCCTCCAATTCAAGGGTTGCCAGTTCTTTATAGGGAACATCCTCAAACTCAACATCGCCGATTCTGTGCGAAACCTCTTTTCTCTCCACCGTTTCATTGCCCGCATTATTTCGCAATCGCGCTTTTACCTCCAGCGATTTTCCTTCGCGCAGGTAAGAAACAAGAATTTCATTGCCGGGACGGTTTCGCGCTACCCACTCCTGTAATTCCGAAACGGAATTAATCGTATGGCCATCAATCCCGGTAATAACATCTCCGATCGACAAACCAGCTTCTTCAGCCGCACTTTCACTGTTGATGCGATTAACCAATACACCTTGATTAACATTCAGGCCAAGGTCTTCCGCAATAGCGGCATCTACATCCACAATCTGAATGCCCAGCAACCCACGTTGAACCTGGCCAAACTCCAACAAGTCATCCATTACCTTCTTCACCAGGCTCACAGGAATAGCAAACGAATAACCCTGGTAGCTTCCCGTGGAAGTAGCAATGGCAGAATTAATGCCTATTAGCTCTCCTTTTAAATTCACCAACGCACCGCCACTATTACCCGGATTCACGGCGGCATCCGTTTGGATAAATGCCTCTACCTGCAAATTATTCCGGTCACGCAAAATATGGATGTTACGCGCCTTGGCACTTACTATTCCGGCAGTAACGGTAGAGTTGAGATCAAATGGATTACCAACAGCCAATACCCATTCTCCAGGTGTAATTCTATCAGAATCGCCGTACTTCAGGAATGGCAAATTCTTTCCACGAATTTTCAACAATGCCAGATCCGTTGTCGGGTCAACGCCAATGAGTTTAGCGTAGAAGCGTTGGTTGTTATTCATCACCACTTCAATGTTGCTCGAGCCTTCCACAACATGGTTATTGGTTACAATATATCCATCATCAGAGATAATAACCCCGGATCCTGATGACCGGGTTGGTGCCTCAAAATACTGTTCGAGTGGGTTTACACTGAAATCGCCCGGACCATATGAAGTGCGAATGTGTACTACACTTGCTGTTACTGAACGGGCGGCCTGCAGAAAATCCATTCCTCCAGGAACATTGTAGGATGTGTCTGGCGAATAACCTGCTAATACGGATTGCTGTCGCGCTTCAATAGATGGGTATGCCGCGCTGCTAATGTCCAGAAACTTCAGTGTAAACATAGCCCCCAACACACCACCAGCACAAGCTGCAAGGGTTACTATGAGAATTAGGATCGATCGCTTCATACAGCTGGTTTATTCACACTATCAACACTATCAATAGAAAGTTAACGTTTCTTTCTCAAACATGTCTTTCGAATGCAGCATACAAACTGGAAATTTCTACAAGCAGGACTTTCCTGAAGTTAGATTATACAAAACCCGGTATGGAATGCAGGCAATGTACTATTAACTCAACGCTGATTTGTGAAATTTTGTTTCCGCTTTCAGTATCCATTGCTCTGTAGCGCTTAAATGCACTAGGGATGATCCTGGTAGCGCTTTTCGCTTGCAAAAACAGAAGCAACAAGCATAACCTTTCCGGAAAGAAGCCTCCAAAAAGAAAGGCGCTCCAATGTGGAGCGCCTTACCCTGCGATACAGCAAATCTTTAATTGACTTTTATCGTCGTCTTTAAAGTTTTCTTTTCATCCTTTGGCACGGTGATTTCCAAAATACCGTTGTTGTATTTTGCATCAATCTTGCCCGCATCTACATTTTCAGGAAGTGAAAATGAACGGCTGAAATTTCCGTATTGCGTTTCCAGCACGTGAAGGTTGTTTTCCTTCTTCTCTTTCGAAAACTTTCTTTCTCCACTAACGGTAAGCAAGTTATCGTTTAGATCCACCTTAAAATCATCCTTGCTAATGCCAGGGACAGCTACACTAATTTCATAGGCTTTTTCATTTTCAATAATATCCACCTTAGGTACAAAGGCGTACGAAGAACCACCCGAACGGGCCACTGAATCGTTGAAAAAACGATCAATCAAATTGCTGAATGAAGTCGGTACGAAATCATTAGCGGTACTATAGCGAACTAGGCTCATAAGAATTATAATTTTTTGTTTGACATTGATTTTTTTATCACCAATACCCAATCAATGAAAAATGTGCCGAAAGGTTTTTGGGGGGTATTTAATGCCATTATGGCTTAAATAGCCTGGATAAAAACCAAATATATGCCATAATGGCCTATATTTTGACTCCTCTTGGATGAATATGTCTTATCTGAACGAGACAACACGAGCCGATACAACGATAAATACTACAGTCTTTTGCGGTAATCGTGTCTACTTTAAGACAAAATCAGAGACTTTTAACCCCTTTTTATGCGCCCCAAATCCAAACATGGTAGGCTCATAGTCCCCCGGAATTTCAACATTGCTTTTGTCAGGAATGAGATGCTCCATATCCATTGTCCAGTAACAACCATTAACCAGGAGTCTGCGCAAATCTTCACTTTTCAAATCGACGGAGGCTCCCATCGTAGTAGTGAGTATCCTAGATTTTTTGCCGCTCTCACTAAGGTAATCCTTAATCCAGGCGACCGGCATAATTGACTTACCATAGTTGGGAGGTGCATCCGGTGTCATTCCCATGGAGGACTGGCCATATACTAACACTTGCGCATCGCTTCCCAGGTTTCGTATGGTGTAAACATCGGTATAGCCCCAGATATCTTTCACGCCCTTTAGAATTGAATGACCTTCCATCATACCGTTATTCAATCCGCGTGTTCCTTCTTTTCCATGATTACCATGGTGGGCAATCCAGGTATCGCCCAGAATTTTTTGCCCATATCCACCTTCCCAATCCTTCATTTTGCTGTCAAAGCTGTACCGGGCATAAGGACTTTGCATATTTCGCTTGTATTGAAAAGCATGGGTGGAGGTGCGCATTGCCACGATGGGCTTTCCCGCCTGTGTATACCGGTCAATATATTTCATTTGTTCGTCGGGCAATTCCCGGAATCGCAAGAACATAACCATCAAGTCAGCAGTCTCCAATTGTTCCAAGCCAGGTATGTTCGTTTGCTCCTCAGGATTAATATCCCCCGTTTTGCGGTCAATGGCGAAAAGCACCGTGCATTTAAACCCATGACGTTCAGCCAGAATCCTGGCGAGCATGGGAAGTGCTTCCTCTGATCGATATTCTTCGTCCCCACTCACTAAAACAATATGCTTTCCTTTTCCCGGACCGCTTTTACCTTCGTACGTGATCCATTGTTTTGAGGGTTGTGCAAACGAAGTGTGGTGCAACATTATACACAACAACAGTATAGACCATACAACATAATTACTCCACCATTTTACCATCACATTCATATGATTTTCATTTTACAACTAATCTCCTAAAGCATGTATTGTGTTTTGAATCAACCCCTTCACTCTTTCGCCTTTCACATTGAGTTCATAAGTAATTTCCATTACCCACGTAGGCTTAATATCTGGAATCGTGAGCAGCAGGGTCTTATTATCGCTGCTCAATTCAGCTTTTGTTACCTGGAGTGTTTTTTCATTGTAATGATCTGATCCATATTTCCTGGAGCGCTTCAAATCCCATGTTTGCACGTCGTAGTTGGAAACATTGGCCACATCATTTCCTTCCAGTTCATGCGAGAAGGTAATTTCAATGCCATTGCGCTTGGCATGCAGCCCTGTCGGAATAATCGATCGCTCGCCCGTGTACCGGATGCGATAAAGTCCTCCTAAATCCGGCTGTGTCGACCCCCAGGCGGACAACCCGCAAACGTATAAATGACCATCCGATGTATTAAAACGACCTCTCATTACACCGGTTGAAAATCTTGGGATGGGTAATTCTACTACTCCTCCCTGCATTTGATTTCCAATTTTTTCATGGGGCACAATAAATACCTTCCCATACCCATAGGAAAAATTAAGAAGACTGCCGTTAAGCGGGCCCCAGTTTTTACTTTCCACCCACAGGAGTTCAGATGGAGACTGATCGTGATTCCTTTCCACCCACACTAAAGGTTGTTCCATGTTGGCGTCCGAAGTATCCGCCGGCGGATTATACCCAAAAATATTGCCATAAAATCCACCTTTCTTTACCCAATTGATCCGGTTCATGGGATTCCAATGACCCTCCTGATCCGTCACAATAAAGGAGCCATCCGGGTTAATACAGACGCCATTGGCAGCGCGAAAACCGCTGGCAACAATTTCTGTTCGCAAACCGTCCTTACTCACCTTGATTAAAGTGCCGTGTTGCGGGACCAAAGCACGCCTGGCATGCCGTGCACTTTTAGCGTAGTAGAAATTGCCTTCAGCATCTGTTTGCAACCCCATCGCAAATTCATGAAAGTGATTCGTAACCTGGTGGTCATTATTATAACTTTCATAGAAGTCGGTTTCCCCATCGCCATTAAAATCGTGCAGCTTCACCAGCTGATCACGGCAAGTAACAAATATTTCTCCATCAATTGCTTTGATTCCCAATGGCTGAAACAACCCGGAGGCAATGCGCTGCCAGGATAATGTTCCGGCATCCGCTGTGAATCCTTCAACCCGCCAAACATCTCCGTCCGTGGAACAGATAACGGCCTTGTCGGCATCTGCCAGAAAATCTACTCCACTCAAGCGCAATTGATTCTTCCACGGGCTATTGAAGGGTGGTGTCAGGATATCTACCTGGAATGTTCCCTTCTGCTTCCCCTTCGCAATGCTGGTCGTTAATCTTTGCGGATAGCGGGCCGGACCTCCATTTGTCATGGGTTCCAATACTTCGGGAGGAGCTGATGATTTGGCATAGCGCTGCAACGCCAGTCTATCTACCCTACTCAACAGCAATTTGATTTTTATAGATTCTGATTTAGGTATTTGCAGCACATTGAATCCATTTGAATTTTTTATCACTGCATTTTCACCAATAAGCGCAACGGAAACACTATCCGGCGCGATGCGCATCAATAGCGGTTGAGTAGCGGGACTAATATTCAAGGTCCGGGTGAAAACAGGCTGGTTGTTAAGTTTCTCTAAACCAAAAGTCTCCAGGATCCTTGCATCTCCAACTGTATAAGAGATAATCACCCTGTCTTCGTATTGGTAAAGTCCTTTGTAATGCGCCCACTCGCGCGGTAACGGACCAAATCTTCTCTTGTCGCTTGCCATAAACCTGGGATCTGCAAAGGATCCGGTTGAAGGATTAGCCCAACCGGGTCCTACGGGATTAGCAAAATGCAAATCCCCTACGGTACGCGGCGAAATGTTATGCGTTCCGTTAAAGAGAATCGCCTGCCAATCTATAAATCCTTCACCGGTCCAGGCGCCAGCCACCCGCATTACATCATGGTCAAAAATTATCCAGTCCCTTCCCGCTGCAATACCCCCGGCGCCGGAATCCAGCCTGATGGCTATTCCTTTGTATGCAAAATTAGCGTCCACGAGGTTTTCATCGCGAAGTGGCGCTGTGCCCGATGATCGTTCTCTGGGCGCTGCGTTGGACGCCACCAATTCATAGGTATTGATCAGAAAGTTTCCATAATCCATTTCCGCCCAGGGTTTATATTCTTTTGGCTCAGGGCCTTTGGAAATACCCTTTGGAAGTGACAGCAAGTAGGCGGAGTCTACACCGACATATTGCTCCTTATTATAAACGGCTACAAATTCCTTCCGTATATAATGGATGATGTCATATTTTTCACGTGGCGTGAGAACGGTTTGCGGAGGCATGGAGCCGTAGCCCCGGGTTAGGGTTTGATACATTGCGTAAGGATCCTTCCCGACTTTAAACTGACCTTCCCAAAATTTAAATGCTGTGGGGATTGATCCGTTTTGATCGCGATCACCGTGGCAGTTAAAGCAAACCGCCCCATAAATTCGCCTCCCACGTTCCATTGATTCTTCTTCTTCCTGAGTACTTAATTCAATCAGTCCCTTATGATCAATATTCTTCTCATAGTCCGGTAGCTGCGATTCCTCAAGGATGAATGTAACTACAGGTTGATCCGATTTGTTTGAAGAGCACGCGGCTATAACGAATACAGCTGCCAGTAGCAGGAAATAATGCAGTTTATTTCTCATGTGTAATTCAGCTTTTTCGTCATGCAAGAGCATTGTGTGAACCAGACAACCATAGTTAGATGTAAATTAAGAAAAGAACCTTTAAATCCAGCCACACGACCCCACGCGGATGATACCTGGTTGACGGGAGTATTTTATCCAGGTCAGCCTATAAAAAAGATTCAAAGGCACTTTGCCGTACCGCCAATGTCAAAATCAAACGCAAGGACAATCTCCGCGAGGTCCGCCTACTCCCTTCCGGCAAGTGCAGAAAGTAAATTTATCGAAGAAATACTTGTAGGCCAGGCAACCCTTCCATAAAAAACGCTGTATAGGTTATAACGTCAGCTTGTTGGAAAAGTACATGCAGTCTTTATTGGAGGGATGTCTAACGGGGCATTGTGTGAGCCAAAAGATTGCGCTCCAGGAACATTGTGGTGATGGCATGGGCATTTCGCTCAGGTATTCCGAAAAGCGGCACCAATGTTTGGAAATTTTAAATGATGCATTCGTGAAAATATTAGTCAACCTCAAAAAATTCGATTTGAGCAAAACCTGGCTAAGCAAGATAATTGTGAATACCATTGATCCTTTTCACAAAAAGCAACGGGAAATTCAGGTTAAAGAAATGCGTTATGCAAAGCATGACCCCGCCACGGAAAAATTATTATCCGGGATTTCTTTTCAGGAAGTCATGGAGCTTTTGCAAAAACTCCCACGTTCTTATCGAGCGGTGTTCAATCTCTATGTTATTGAAGGGTATACGCACGATGAAATTGCAAACCTGTTAAACATCGATAAAGGCACCTCCCAGGCTAACCTATTCAGAGCCAAAGAACAATTGAAGTTAATACTAGTAGACTATTTTGAAACAGACTATGCTGGAACCCAATAACGATAAACTGGAAGATTTCTTTCGACAGGCTGCCGATATGTGCTCCAAAGAGAAAGTGGAAAAGACTGGAATCCAGGCTTGATGCAAGGATAACCCGTTTTTAAATTGTAAGAAAGACAAGAATTAGAATAGCGGAATCTCTGGCTCTCGCAACAAGATTAATACACAGTGTTTTTTGGTTCAAAAAAGATTTTTAAAAACAGTCGCATCCGGGAAAGACAAATGATGGCGGAGGGGTAATGAATGAAAACGCTGACGCATCCAATGACGGATCGCTTTATTCCAAAGTAGAGCCTCCTTCATATAACACTTAAACTTGAATTATAACACTAAAACTATGAAAGCAATTTTAAAATCTCTGATGATGTGTTGCGTGCTCGCACCAGGTCTTATTTACTTCGCAGGTTGTGATGATGACCCGGGGCCACAATTTACGGGAGACACGAAGACTTACGAATTGGGTTCAGTATCCGATCCTGGCATTAGCGGCAGCGCTACGTTCGCTGAACGTGACGATGGCCAGATTTTGATTACAATTCAGCTTACAGGAACGCAGCCAGGGGCTAGCCATCCGGCGCATATACATGCCAATTCAGCTGCCGAAACCGGCGGGATTGTTCTTGATCTTTCCGATGTAGATGGAGCCAGCGGTAAAAGCGAAAGTCTTGTGAAGGCTTTAAATGATGGCACACCTCTTTCTTTTGACAATCTTCTCGCGTTCAACGGATATATTAATGTGCACGTAAGTGCCGCGGCGTTGGGAACGCTGGTTGCGCAGGGTGATATAGGTCAAAATGAACTCACGGGCGATACGAAACAATACGCGTTAGGACCCGTTTCGAACCCTGCTATCAGTGGCACCGCGACGTTTGCGAAAAGGGTAAATGGAGAAACGCTGGTTACGGTTTCACTAGCCGGCACGACTGCGGGAAACAGTCACCCTTCACACATTCACGCAAATTCTGCCGCCCAGGGCGGAGGTATCATGATCGATCTTAACAACATCGACGGTGCAACCGGAAAGAGCAAAACTAACGTGAGCCAACTCAACGATGCCACGCCAATCACTTACGATCAACTGCTGAATTACAACGGTTATCTCAATGTGCACCTTAGTAGCGCATCACTCGGTACCCTTGTTGCTCAAGGTGACATTGGGCAAAATGAACTTACGGGTGATAAAGAAGAATATACCCTGGGACCGGTCTCTGATCCAGCCATCAGTGGCTCGGCGATCTTTGAAAAAAGAAAAAATGGAACGACACTTGTAACGGTTGAACTGACAGGAACTAATGCAGGGGACAGTCACCCATCCCACATTCATGCAAATTCCGCAGCCCAGGGTGGAGGTATTGTGATCGATTTAACAAACATTAATGGAACAACCGGAATAAGCCGCACAAGCGTGACGCAACTTAATAGTGCCACTGCTATCACTTATGATGAGCTGATCGATTTTGACGGTTATCTCAATGTCCATCTTAGCAGCGCAGCGCTCGGTACGCTTGTTGCGCAGGGCGACATAGGCCAGAATAAACTTACGGGCGAGAATAAAGTATATGTACTTAATGCGGTTTCTGATCCTGCTATTAGCGGAACAGCAACGTTTGCCGAACGCAAAAATGGAAACACCATGATCACCATAAGTCTGCAAGGAACAACGGCAGGAGGCGACCATCCGGCGCACATACATGCAAATAATGCCGCTACCGGAGGGGGTATCGTGTTGGATCTTAAGAATGTGAGTGGTGCCACTGGAAAAAGCGTGACAAGCGCAAAAGCACTTAATGATGCCACCCTGATTACCTACGATGAATTACTTGTCTACAACGGATATATCAATGTTCATTTGAGTTCGGCTACGTTGGGTACGTTGGTTGCCCAGGGAAATATTGGATCAAACGCTCCTTAGGAGGTTTATTAGCTACCGTGGAGATTTGTTCTCCACGGTATTTATTATGTTAATTATCCATGGGGAGAAGATTTTTTTTTGTAGTCATCATCGTGTATTCAGCTTCCTGGCAAAGGTGCGTAAATCGCGATATTCCCAGACCTATCAACTGCGATGAGCATCCGGTTGTCCTGGAATTAGTTTCTATTGAGGATTCTAATTGTGGGTTAGCCGTCGGCAGTGTGGAGGTACGCGCTTCCGGTGGTACCGGGATTTACCTGTTCAAGCTTGGAGATAATGACGTACAAATTGCTTCTGTGTTTCAGAATTTGGGTGCAGGGGCTTATGAAATTTCCGCCTCCGATGAAAATGGCTGCTCTTCCACACTTGAAGTTGTAATCAAAAACAAGATTGGACTAAACATCGTCTTCGAAACAAATGAAGCAGGTTGTAATGATTTCAATGGAAATATAATTTTAACCCCCATTGATGGGGTGGCTCCCTTTAGTTACAATATTGACAACTCGGCTTTTACAGCAGACAGTTCATTTACGGACCTTGGCCACGGAGATTATACGGTTGTTGTGAAGGATGCAACGGGCTGCGAGATCAGCCAAATGATACAAATAAAATCCGGTGTAAGCTTTTCAGCTTCCATTTCCAACATTATTAAAACGAACTGCGTCGTCGCTGGCTGCCACAATGGAACACATTTTCCTGACTTCCGCATATTTAAAAATATCCATGATAATGCATCGCAAATAAAAGCGTTAACCGGTAATCGAATCATGCCGCAAAAAGGGAGCTTGACACAGGCCGAAATAACCACTATTGCATGCTGGGTCGATGATGGTGCGCTCGAAAATTGACAGGTTGACGGCCACACTGATTGATTGTTTCCAGCTCAAGCAATTATTCTATGGCTGAGGTTTTTTTTCTCTCAAGCTGTCGCTTGTCTTTCGCCAGCTTAACGGAATTATCGGCCAGGCTGATTAAGCTATTTGTATTGAAATCATTTCAAAGTAAGAAACAAAAAAAGGCAGTTACGTGATGTAACTGCCTAATAATCAACGCTCCTCCTCTTGGACTTGAACCAAGGACCCTCTGATTAACAGTCAGATGCTCTAACCAGCTGAGCTAAGGAGGAATATTCCTAAAAAGGACTGCAATATTAAGGACTTGTCGCATAATTCTCCAACGCCTGACCATATTTTCTTCCATCGTGAAGAAAATAACCCGATTTTCCCACTCCGTGAGCAGGTTAGTCAATTTCCCTCCCGAAAAGCATTTTAACCCCGCCAAAAAGATCTGCTGGCAATAGGAATGAAACCTTGGAAGAACTGATCCGTTTATTAGCTTTGTAACACAAAGTACTTTGCAATGAGAGAAATACCGGAATACGAAAAGGACCTTGCCTCCATCCGATCCATGATGGAACGGTCATCCAAATTCATTTCACTAAGCGGATTGTCCGGAATACTTGCAGGTGTATACGCCTTATGCGGTGCCACCGCCGCTTACTTTACGATTCAGTACCCTAATGCTCCGCTCCACTACCTGACATATTCCGTAGACGAGTCTGCCGCGTTAGGCAAATTGATTTTGATCGCTGCATTGACACTTCTTGCCACGCTATCCACTGGCCTTTGGCTTAGTGCCAAAAAGGCCCGGAAGCACGCACTGAAACTTTGGTCTCCAACAAGCCGAAAACTATTGCTCAATGTCTTTATACCACTCGTTTCAGGAGGAATCTTTATTTTGATCATGCTGTACACAGGGCACTTTGGACTGGCTGCACCTGCCTGTCTGATCTTCTATGGTCTTGGATTAATCCAGGGCAGTATCAATACCTTTGATGAAGTACGTTATCTCGGCTTTTCTGAAATATTGCTCGGTTTAATTTCCGCCCTGCTGCCCGGCTATGGTTTGCTTTTTTGGGCCTTGGGATTTGGCATTCTCCATATCATCTATGGTGCTATTATGTATAACAAATATGATACGTGAAGAATCCATTCGAAAACTTAGATAAGATATTGGAGCATCGCACGCGGTTACAGATCATGTCCGTTTTGATTACCAACGACGCATATGAATTCATATCGCTTAAAGATGTATTGGGAATAACTGATGGAAACCTAGCTTCACACATAAAAGCACTGGAACGCGTGAAGTACATTTCCGTTTCCAAATCTTTTGTCGAACGTAAACCAAATACCAAATATAAGATAACCGAGCGCGGCCGCAATGCCTTCAAGAAACACCTGGATGCCCTGGAAGCCGTTGTGAAACAACAAAAATAATTTTTTACTTATATACTTTGTATTTAAAAGTACTTTCCAAAAAATAACCAAATCTCATTAACTATGGAAACAACACCAATCGCGCTAACGCTTTTCGAACGACTTAACCGATGGATACAGGAATCTATTATGGTTAAGCTCTTTTCAATCGGCTTCCTTATTATCATTTTATTGATCCCATCCTCCTGGATTCGCGACATGATTATTGAACGACAACAACGCGCTGATCAGGCAATGTCAGAAGTTACCGATAAATGGTCGGGAAGTCAGACAATCTCCGGACCTGTCCTGGTTATTCCCTACCGAAAACAGGAACTCATTGACCACGGCAAAGAGGGTAAGGAAATCCGCGAGCACACAGAAAAAGCGTTCTTTCTTCCGGAGCAACTCGATATACGTGGAAGCATCAATCCCCAAATCTTACATCGCGGCATTTTTGATGCTGTTGTGTATGAATCCTCACTTGGTGTGACGTCCAACTTCAGCCAACCGAAGTTCAAAGACCTCTCCATCCCTGATGACATGGTCCTGTGGAATGATGCCTTTATCATCTTCGGTATCAGCGACCTTCGTGGCATCAGTGATAATCCGACTATCATGGTTGATAATCTGCCACGTCATGCGGAACCTTCCAATAACATTGGCCTCACTATGAAGAAGAATCCAGACGAAGGATACTCAGAAAATACCCTTGAAACGCACTTGTCTGGAAACAGAAATTCAGACAAAGGCATCATCGTTAAGTTGAATTGGGCGAACGCAGACGCTTTTCAGGAAAATGTGTCAATAAAATTAAAACTAAAAGGTAGCCGTAGACTGGATTTTGTACCAGTTGGGAAAACAACTACTGTCGAACTCCATGGACCTTGGGGTGATCCAAGCTTTGACGGAGCGTTTTTGCCAGCCAGCCGAGAAATTTCTGAAAGCGGCTTTACGGCCACCTGGAAAGTGCTGCATTTCAACCGTCCCTTTTCGCAACAATGGGTTAATGAGGATCAACAGCTCAGCGACGCTGACTTTGGTGTTGCATTATTGATACCGGTCGATCAATACCAAAAGAGTATTCGAACTTCAAAATATGGGGTGCTGATTATCCTCCTTACTTTTATTGCACTATTCCTACTGGAAATCACGCAAAAACTCCGAATCCATCCCTTTCAATATATTCTTATCGGTGCAGCCTTAACGATCTATTATACCTTGTTGCTTAGCTTTTCAGAGTATGTTGGTTACAACGCCGCTTACATCATAGCGTCTCTGGCTACAGTAGTATTGCTCAGCCTGTATTCCATAACTTTCCTGCGAAATACTAAGCTTGCGATCCTATTCTCCTCACTCCTGTCAATTTTCTACGCCTTTATCTTCGTTATTATTCTGCAGCAGGATTTCTCGCTATTGCTCGGCAGCATTGGATTGTTCATCATCGTTGGGTTACTGATGTACAGCTCCAGGAAAGTGAGATGGTATAAGGAAACTACTCCCATTCAGTCTTAAAACACAACTCTGTGAAAAAGAAGAATCGGCGCAGGTGCAGCTATATGTTCCACTTATTTCATGCATCAGCTCGATGCTGGCCTTTAGCATCCCACCCAACGTCAAAAAACCCTAATTGACGATGCATGGAGAAACACTCTTGGGTGATTTTCTTGATGGCAACCGGTTTAGAAGAACCAAAGTTAAGCTGTGCCAGAAATGCAATAAATAAATTCCTTACGCGCATGCTACCTTGCATACGCGTAAGGCTTCTATACTATCAAAGAATTATTCCTTTTCCAGAAATGGATATTCATATTGTGTTGCTGGTACAAAAGTTTCCTTAATCGTTCGCAAGGAAACCCAACGCAACAAATTCACTTTCGCACCTGCCTTATCATTCGTTCCAGAACCTCTTGCGCCACCGAAAGGCTGCTGGCCAACCACAGCCCCTGTGGGCTTGTCGTTGATATAAAAATTGCCCGCAGCGTTGGAGAGCTTCTGGGTAGCCAACTCAATGGCATACCGGTCTTTCGAAAAAATGGAGCCCGTGAGCGCATAGGGTGAAGTTTCATCCACCAATTCCAGCGTTTGCTCAAAATTCTCTTCGTGATAAATATATAACGTTATCACCGGACCAAAAATTTCCTCGCACATCGTAAGGGACGATGGATCCTTCGTGACGATGACGGTAGGTTCTATAAAGTACCCTTTCGACTTATCATACTTCCCACCTGCAATGATTTCGTTCAGCGGATTTTCACGGGCCTTTTCAATATAGCTGGTAATGGATATAAATGCCTTTTCATCGATGACGGCATTAATAAAGTTTCCGAAATCTTCCGTTACCCCCATCTTGAAGCTCTTCAGATCTTTCAGTAAAAAATTCTTCACTGCTTCCCACAAATTCGAAGGAATATAAGCGCGTGAAGCCGCAGAACACTTCTGTCCCTGGAACTCAAAGGCCCCCCGGGCAATAGCCGTCGATACTTCTTTAGCATTGGCACTTTTATGGACCATAATGAAATCCTTACCACCAGTCTCGCCCACTATGCGCGGGTAGGACTTATACTTTTGAATATTCTGGCCGATGGTTTTCCACATGCCTTGAAAAACACCTGTACTGCCTGTAAAGTGAATGCCTCCAAAATCGCGATGGTTAAAAATGACGTTACCCACGGTAGGACCATCCGCGTAAATCAAATTGATGACGCCATCCGGAAGACCGGCCTCCTTTAGCACCATCATGATTACATTGGCCGCATATATTTGTGTATTCGCCGGCTTCCATACCACTGTATTGCCCATCATCGCCATACTGGTCGGCAGATTTCCGGCGATCGCTGTAAAGTTGAATGGCGTCAATGCAAAAGTGAAACCTTCCAACGGGCGATACTCAATCCTATTCCAGACACCAGAAGAAGATGCAGGCTGCTCACTGTAGATTTGTGTCATGAAATACACATTAAACCGAAGGAAATCGATCAATTCACAAGCCGCATCGATTTCGGCCTGGTATGCATTTTTTGATTGCCCCAGCATCGTAGCGGCATTGATCTTAAAGCGGTATGGGCCTGCCAGCAAATCGGCTGCTTTCAGGAATATGCTGGCACGATGTTCCCAGCTTAGGTTTGCCCACAGTGCTTTGGCACCCAACGCTGCGTTAATGGCTTGCTCAACGTGAGCTGCATCACCTCCGTGAAAATATCCCAAAACATGGGCATGATCATGTGGTGGAGAAAGCGGCTTTTTATTTCCTGATCTGACTTCAGTATCACCAATATACATCGGTATATCCAACACCTGGGCACGGGCTTCTGCAAGGGCATCCTGCAATGCTTTGCGCTCTGCGCTTCCAGGCGCGTAATTCAATACAGGTTCGTTTTTTGGGTAGGGTACGTTAAAAAATCCAGTAGGCATGGTTGAGATTTAAAGAGTATAAGATCAAAATATTGTTAGCAAAGGTAGTCGTCACCGGTGTAATCAAAGACAATTATTTTCATAAAATCGCATTAAGCTCATCCAAACTGTGGATTTCGTGAACCAGCAATTCCGAATGTTGAATCTTGTCCGCATTGAAAAAAACAGGATCAATGGAAGCATTCTTGGCACCGCCGATATCTGTTATTAAATTATCACCAACCATGATCGCCTCATGGCTTTCCACGGCATTCGATCGTAATGCGTACTGAAAAATTTCACGTGCAGGTTTCCGGTGTCCTGCTTTCTGTGAGGTAATAACATGCTCGAAGTAACCATTCAGTTTACCTGCACTTAACTTCTGATGCTGAATTTCATCAAATCCATTGGTTATTATTGCCAGCTTGTAGTTTTGGGTCAGGTAGCGCAGCACCTCAATTGCGTGCGGCATGAGATTTCCCTTTCTGGGGCATATCTCCAGGTAATCCCGGGAAATGTTCTCACTTAGCTTTTCTTCATGGACTTGAAACGGTTCCAGAATTTTCTTAAAGCGCTCCTTGCGTATAAATTCACTGTCGATCATCCCATTGTCGTATTTATACCACAAATCTTCATTAACAATTTTGAACTGTTTTAAGAAATCAGCAGCATCAGGTATACCCTTTTGGCCCAGGCTATACCCATGATAAAGTTCCTGGAGTGTCTCGCGTGAATTTGTCTCATAATCCCACAGGGTATGATCAAGATCAAAAAAGACGCATTTGTACTTTTTAATAGTTGAGGTAGTTTAAGATGTTAACTGTTTTCCTGAATTTCTTCTTGCGCCACGATTCTATTTTCACGTTGCCACTCCTGTATCTGCAATCTATTGACAGCCAACTCACGATTGGTAAACAACGTCTGATAGGTTTGCTGATCGCGTTGAAGTTGATGGTCCTTCTGCAGGAACTGAAAAACTTGTTTAATGATGTCCTCCACGCCTTCCTTTATCTGGTAGAATACCCAATGATTATACCTTCTGGCGTCCAGAATACCAGAATTCTTGAGATAAATCAAATGCCTGGAAGTCTTTGCCTGGGTGAAGTCAAGGATTTTTTCCACATCTGATATGCACATCTCACCGTTTAGCACAATTAGGCTGAGAATTCGCAATCGCGATTCATCGGCACATGCCTTAAAAATCTGCGATCCCAAGGTTAAATTAAAGTTTTTCAGCCGCATTTGGGGCACCTTTTATATCCATACAAAGTTATAGAAATTAGGCAGTTATAAGCCTTATATTTATATTTGAAAGCCATGATTTTAAAATTGAACTTGAATAGAATCTCCTTAATAGCTGCATTCGCATTGGTTGTTGTTGGAACAACCAATACGCTTTACGCACAGCAAAAGAAACGCGTAATACAGCTTTCTGGCGTTGTATTGGAGGAAGATTCCACTTCAGGACGCCCGCTGCCAGGCGTTCATATTTATGTTCAAAAGGCAGGCCGCGGAACGACCACCAACGGTATGGGTTTTTTCTCCATGCCTGTACTGGAAAATGATGAAATTATTATCAGTGCTGTAGGGTACGACCGTCAATATTTTACAATACCACCTGGTTCTCCTGAATATCAGACTATTGTTGTGACGATGGTTCAGGATACTACATTTCTGCAGGAAATCGTTATCGTACCGTTCCCAACTGAAGAAGTTTTTAAACAGGCAGTGTTAGCAATGAACATTCCGTTTGACAATGGCATAGATCATAGAAACTTCAACGAAGAATTGATGGCACTTATGCTGAAAACCACACCAATGGATGGTTATCAGAATCAGCGTTATTATCTGGATCAATGGGCGAGCTCAGCCAATGCTAAGTTTCAACCTGTCACAAATCCTTTCCTTAACCCGTTCAACTGGGCTAAATTTTTCAGTGGGTTAAAAAAGGATAAGAAGAAATAGCAAGGATTTCTTGTGGCTTCGAAGATCCTCCTCACTACCTCGATTTCAAAAAAAAAGCTACCGATGTAGCTTTTTCTGTTTTGGTCGGGGCGAGATGATTCGAACATCCGACCCCCACGTCCCTAACGTGGTGCGCTAACCGGGCTGCGCTACGCCCCGAACTTATTTCTATAACAGGCTCCAACGAGCCGCCTTACGCCCAACCCTCTGCTGGGGCTGCAATATTAAGAATAAGATTTTTACTACCAAATAATGCCCCGCCATATTAACAGCATGGAACATAATCTTTAATACTGGCAACTATATTGAACATACATCGACGAATCTTCTTGTTCCCGTAAGTGGAACTCCCTGATTCAAGATTATTTTTCCGTCAGGCATTACCAAAACCATATCGTGAAATCTACACGTAATTGCTGCATTGATTAACTACCAGTAGCAATGATACTCGATTACAGCATGCCTTATCTAAACCCCTGCTACTCTTCTTTTATACTCCGACAAAGCCTCATCAAGTCTTTGGTTAGATGTATTATCCCCAGGCGCATTGTGTGAAGGGTGAATGTAAAGTTTTGCGCCGCGGTCTGCCAGTATTTCTGCCACCGTGGTCACAGTCATCCAAACACAGGTTACAAACGCCATTGTCGAAATCGGCCCGACTTTATCCTGGTGGTTCTTAAGCGTAACAGAAGCATCGGCAAGTGGTGCACATGAATCAACCACCAGGTCCGCAACATCAAAAATTGTTTTGCCACTTGAATGTCGCGTCTTCTTTCCCTTTGCCTCCGCAGCAGAACCGTATGCAATAACCTTCATTCCTTTTTTCTTTGCTTCAATAGCTACATCAATATTCACGTTGTTTATACCGGAATGCGAAAAGATCCACATGGTATCTCTTGGATCAAAGTTGTATCCTTTCATGATCTCTACGCCGTAACCTTCCGCACGTTCCAGAAACAAAAACTGATGCACACCCATCTCTCCGGTAACCCTGGTGAAGAAAGTAAGCGGCAACTCAATGATCGGATGAAATCCTACAAACCCTCCGATGCGCGGATACATTTCTTCAATGGGTAAGGTGGCATGTCCGCAACCAAAAGTATGAACCCATCTTCCCGCTTCAATACTGTCTGCCATGATCTCCGCTGCCTTGCGGATATTTTCAGTTTGTGTTTCTTCAATGCGGGTCATTACGTCGCGCGCATTGTTAAGCCATTGTTTCGCCAGCATATATTATTTTGGATTTATGGTTTTTGAATTAAGTTTCCTAAAGATGATAATCGAAAAAAAGAACATAACCAACGCCAGTGCGGAAGCAAGTGTAGTAAGATGACCAATCCCATAATACTGAGCAAGAATTCCCATTCCATAATTTACGATGATATTTCCCACAAGCGATATCGAAATCACTACACTGAATGCTGTACCGGAAACATCTGTGTAACGGGCACCCACCAAACCTAGCATGACAGGAAATCCGGCCGCTATTCCTGCGCCAATAAGAATCAATCCTGTCACTGAGATAAAATACGATTCCCCAAAATGCAGGACCACAGTTCCGACAGACAATATTACAATGGAAATCATTAGTACTGTTTTAGAAGAAATTTTCTTAAGCACAGTTCCCAAAATAACGCGTGTAACCGCTATGCCAGCTACGTACAAGGACAGTGCATATAACGCTTTGCTGATCTCGATATCAGATTTATCCATAAGGTAAATGGTGGTCCAGTTGTTTATGATGCCTTCAAACCCACTCTGACAGAAAAGAAAAAATGCTATAAAAAGCAAAAGGTCATCTTTTAACAATTGAAATACACGGGCGAGGGAAACACCTTGCAATTGCTTGGCCTTCGGGAAACTTACAAACAGTAACAAAAAGGCAAACAGAAGGGTAAGATATCCTATCGCGGAAACAATCGTTTGAACGGAAAAATGTTTTTCAAGCAGACCCAGCATAAAAGGCATACCCAAGGCACCGACAGCGAAAAAGACACCCAGGATGCTAAGATTAGCCGCTTTATTCTCACTGCTGATGTCGGATACAAGGGCATTGGTAGCGCCATTGATTGCACCTCCACCAAATCCAAAAAAGAAAACACAGACTTTCAAAATAGTTATCGAAGCTGCGTAGGCAATTCCCTGAAACCCAATGAACATTGCAATGCATGAGAACAGTAGAATAACTTTATATCCATGGCGGTCGGCAATCGGACCAAATACCAGGGAGCCCCCAAGAATTCCAAATGGGAGAATAGAAAACAAAGTGCCAGACGAAAGGGCGTCAAGATGGAATTTATGTTGAATTGCCGGCGCAACTGAGCCCAGCGTGATCAGCGTAATTCCAAAAAGCAATATTCCAAGACAAGCGGAGAAGAAAACAAAACGTGCAGAGCGCATCATCTTTATCATAACTCGCCAGCATTTTTTAACGCGAGAAACCCTGCACCATAAACCGCAGCTTCACTCCCCAACGCAGACTTTTCAAAACTTACCTGTGTGATACTGATCGGCTGCGCCCATTTTGATGCCTCTTCCTTTATCTTATCTATAAACCTGGCAGCAGGACCAAAAATGCCACCCCCAAAAATGATTTTTTCAGGGTTAAAAATGCTGACAAGATTCGAAGTCGCCATTCCCCAGTATGTAATGCATTCGTTTATAATGATGGAAGCGATTTCATCTTTCTTATCGAAAGCCTCGAAAACATGATGTGCAGTAAGTTGGTCTGCCTGAACTTCCCTAAGAATTGACGCTGCCGGATTGACTTGAAGTACTTCATTTGTCAACTTCGGTATGCCGGCACCAGAAGCATAAAACTCAAAACATCCGCATGGAATGTATTTATTTTCAAAAGGCTTTGGAAGGGCCATCCATCCAATCGCTCCGGCAATATCCTGCGAACCTCTCAGCAGGTTACCACCCATCAATATTCCGGCGCCAATGCCTGTACCCACCGCCATAAATATCACATCACTGCAACCTTTGGCATTCCCCTGCCATTGCTCACCAAAAATGCTGCATGCCCGATCGCTGTCTATACTTACAGGAATTACTCCTGCCACTTTTTTCATTTCCTCGAGCAATGGATAATCCTCCCAGCCCTCAATATTGGGAGCCCAAACTGTCCCGGTTTTGACCCGGCTTATGCCCGGGACAGAGATGCCAATTGCATCAATCCTATAGGACTGCATTTGTTTTTCAATCTGCGTATTGATGAACTTACCAACTTCATTGCCTCTTCTCCCTTCCAAAGGAATGGCTTCTTTAAATACAACTCTTCCTGCAGATGTAAAAACTGCTGCTGCCACTTTGGTACCCCCTAAATCCAATGCAAGTATTGCCATAGCCTGTCAATAACATCTCATCTACCCACATTTCACTGCATTAGCTTCTCCTTCTCCAGAAGCCCCTTCATTTCTTTAACGGTCCTGGAATTTGACGTAGCTAAATTATTCCTTTCCCCTTCATCCCTTCGAATATTATATAGTTGCGGCTGCGGATCATTACCCAGCTCAATATTGGTGTGCGGATCTATTTTACGACTATTGCTTGGTTCAATGTATTTCCACTGGTGGTTTGTTATTGACAACGTTCCATTTGCTGCATGCGCTACAATGTATTCACGGCCTTTCTTGTCCTTTCCAAACAAAACATCATGGCTATTGTGGCTGTCGGTTGCCTGATCTGAAGGAACCGCCTGTCCTGTTATGGCGGAAAATGTTGCCAGAAAAT
>JAOUDZ010000051.1 GCA_029858965.1 Cyclobacteriaceae bacterium | reverse complement strand
GGGACATCCTTGATGTCTGTGGGGGCATCCTTGATGCCTATGGGGACATCCTTGATGCCTATGGGGACATCCTTGATGCCTGTGGGGACGCAAGATCTTGCGTCCTTACATACCATGTCATGGTCCAGGATCCACTTTGTGGGGTTGTTCTTGATGTATCGCCTGGTTGCTATTAGCTCATCCAATCGCACTACGCGCTCATGGTATCGTGGCTGCCAGGCGAACTCGATATTATTCAGTGTTGCATATTTTTTTGTGGCCGCCTTATATCCTCGTATGACGGAGGCCAGATTTCGTGACTGAGGGGCAAAGGCATTTGGTTTTCCTCCAGGATATTTTGGTTTATCAAATGAAAAAAGTCCATGGACGTGATTGGGCATGATCACGAATTCATCCAATTTGACAAACGGGAAATGAATCGGGATTTTTATCCAATATTGATGGGCAATTTTTCCTATTTCTGTTAATTGAACAGACCCAAGAATTTGCGTCCCAACATTATTGGGATCCTGTGGGTGCACAAAATCTTGCATCTCTACGATCTTGCCAAAATAATTTTTTCGGTTTAGGGTCACCAGGGTGACAAAATAAGAACCAGGTGCACCATAGTCCCGATTTTTCAGTCGGGTTGAATCGTTCCGGTATTTGTTCCTGTATTTTTCCATTACCTTAAATTCCCTTTAAACATATTCATCTCCATGCGTACCCTGCGCCCTACGCCAAGGGTTGTCGCGCGTATTAATTTCTCAACGCCGTGTTTATGTTTGATATGGTCTATGGCTTCATAGAGGTGGACGTTTTCAACGGTGTCATCAAATAAACTGATCTGGTAATTCCCATGAACCAAACCGCTGAGGCGTACGCCCACCAGCCGGATGAGCATCCTTCTGCTGTAGAGTTTGGTGAACAGTTCTTTTACAGTGCGGAGCAAGATATGGTCGGAGGATGTGTAAGCAATCTTAACCTGCTTTGTTTCCGTGTCGAAGTTGGAGTAGCGTATTTTTACAGTAACACAGGAAGTGAGTTTTTGCTGTTCACGCAGTTGAAACGCTACTTTCTCTACCATGGCGATGAGTGTTGATTTCAATCGTTTCACATCAATGGTATCTTCTTCAAAAGTACATTCTGTGGAAATCGACTTTTGTTCACTGTAGGGAACTACCGGAGAATCATCAATGCCGTGTGCTTTGTTCCACAGACTGATTCCGTTTTTACCGAAAGCGCTGGCCAGAAATTTCAGGGGCATTTCACGCAAGGTTTCTACTTTACGTACACCCATGTCGTATAAAAAGGAAGCCGTTTGTTTTCCGATCATGGGGATTTTATCGACGGCTAGCGGAGCAAGGAATTCTTTTTCTGTTCCGGCCGGAATCTGCATTTCGGCATTGGGCTTGAATTCATTCGTGGTTACTTTAGACACCAGCTTGTTTACAGACATTCCCAGCGATATCGTCAGACCACTTTCCCTGATAATTTTTTTGCGCAATTCCACGGCCCACTTAAAGGCACCGAAGTAACGATCCATTCCGCTGGCATCGATATAGAATTCATCAATGGATGACTTCTCAAAAAGAGGAGCAGCACTGGCAATGATTTCAGTGACCTCATGCGAGTTCTTGCTATAGGATTCCATATCCCCTGAGATCACTTTTGCATCGGGACAAAGTTGCAGGGCGAGGTACATCGGCATAGCGGAATGAACACCAAACTTGCGGGTTTCATAACTGCATGCGGCCACCACACCCCTCCGGCTGCTGCCGCCGATAATAAGCGGCTTGCCGATTAGCTTATGATTGTTTTTGCGTTCTACGCCAACAAAGAAGGCATCTAAATCCAGGTGCAAGATGTTCCGATCCATGATGCTAATTAACTAAAAAAATTAGTAAAATGTTTTTATTTAAAACTAATTATTTTAGTTTTGTGTCGTTGTTAATGCCATAGCGACCTCTACCAGCCTCCACGCCAAAATCCGGCGCGGGGGTGGGATAGAGCTAAATACGAACATAAAAGACAGGAGAAATTGGATCACCATTGGACATTCGGCGACAGGTAGGGGCTTTAAAGCTGAGCAAGGAATCATATAGTTGGCGCTCCATGAACTAAACCTCTCCGCCAAATCGCGGAAGGTTTAGGAATGGAGAAAGCTGGCTTGACAGTTCCTGCAGATGAAGCCACTCGCCAAAAAGGATGATGTGCGGGAAAAATTCAGGTACAGGCTATGTACTTGTTTTACTTTTCTACACAAGCCGGAAACCGAAGACCAGTGTGGAATAGGCCAGAAGTTTACACTGATTCATATCGCTTAACTTGTATTTTTGTACATGGCTATGGTAAATAAAAATCTAAAATTCCTACGCGCCCAAATGGGCATGACGCAAAAGCAGCTGGCAGAAAAGCTGGGCTTGAAGCAGGCCGCTATCGGTGCCTATGAAGAAGAGCGTTCAACACCTCCATTGGCTTCCCTGCTGGACATCACTAAAATTTTTAATGTAAATCTGGATGATCTTGTGAAACAGGATTTGAGTCGGCCAAACAAGGAACGAAAATCGATTTCGACGGGCAAAGGCAGGGATGTGCTGGCTATAACAGTGGACGGTAATAATAAGGAGAATGTTGAGTTGGTAACGCAAAAAGCGTCCGCTGGCTATTTATCCGGCTACCAGGACGTTGAATTTGTAAGGGATCTCCCGAAAATTAGTATGCCGGTGTTACCAAAGAACAAAACATACCGGGCGTTTGAGATACAAGGCGATTCTATGATACCCATTCTCCCGGGCAGTATTATTTTTGGGGAATATGCAGAGCACGTTTCTGCCATTAAGAATGGAAAACTTTACATCCTGATGACGAAGCAGGATGGAATTGTATTCAAGCGCGTTTTCAATTTTGCAGACGATGAGGCCAAATTGTTACTGGTGTCCGACAACCGGCAATACGAACCGTATGCTGTGGATGCACATGATGTGCTGGAAATTTGGTATGCGAAAGCATTTTTTTCGAACCAGTTTCCTGATCCGCAATCTTCAGCATCGGTTTCCACCGATCATTTGGCACACACCGTTTTGAAGCTTCAGAATGAGATTCAGCGCCTGAAAAAGAGATGACCCAGCAACAAATACGTTTGGGACGCAAGATCTTGCGTCCCAAACAAAAGTGCCGAAGGCGGGACTTGAACCCGCACAGCTTGCGCCACACGCCTCTGAAACGTGCGTGTCTACCAGTTTCACCACTTCGGCCTTCGGGACGCAACATCTTGCATCCTCACTAGGGGACGCAAAATGTTGCGTCCTTGCGTGGATACTCTCCATCCGGAGAGTAGGGTGCCCAGGACTGGACTCGAACCAGCACACCAGTTAAGGCACTACCCCCTCAAAGTAGCGTGTCTACCAATTTCACCACCTGGGCAATTTCTGTGTGTGTTTTAACGTGTGATTGTGTGTTGTGAAGGGCGACAAAAGTAAGAACGTTTGGAGATTTAACAAAGACTTTACAGAAATCGGCCAATCCAAACGCCAGCCATTAATGCTAAAAGTCCGACCCCTAAGCTTGCCAATGCATAAGCAAGGGATGTCCCCATAAATTTCTGTTGTATCAGGCTGAAATTTTCCCACGCAAATGCCGAAAAGGTAGTGAATCCACCACAAAAGCCAACGCCGAGGAACAATCGCCAGTTCTCCGTCATGCCGACTTTGCGCAGCGCGGCAGTGTAAATTATGCCAAGCAGCAAAGATCCAATCACATTCACGGCAAATGTTCCGTAGGGAAAAACAGCATTTATTTTTTCATCCACCGATTTTACCGCAGCATACCGTGCGACTGTTCCAAGAAATCCGCCAAGACCAACCGCTAAGAAATTATAAAAATTCATTCAGTATTTATTATTCAAATATAACAATCTGAAACGAAGATGGTGGCTGCGCCTTATTTTCAAATCATCAGCTCAAGGTTGACCAAATCTCACCAATTGATTTTTGGAAGCGTATTGATATGCTCACCACCAAAGCCCAATTTCTTCCGTCATGTTGATGTATCGGGGATCACGTTGTATCGGACTCCCTTCATGTTTGATACCAAAATAGGGCACATTTGGATCATTCTCCTTGTGCATAACTACCCTCAAATGCCATACCATGGTCGTATCGTTATAACCATAATGTCCCCTAAATGGATTCCGATCCGCACCGGAATAGCAGGCTACGCCAGGAACTGCTTCTGCATAGCGATGACACATTGCACCGCGAGCACATCACTTTTGAAGATACTTAACGTGTCATCGCCATAATACTGAATCATGCTACCCTGGTATGCACAGGTAACAACCTCCAAAATTGCACGATGCCGGTTCCTTACATCAATCGCTGTGGGGTTCACTCTGCTGCATCAGGGCTGTGTAACCTTCGATATCCGTGAACATAATTGCAGTAAGCTTGCGCCACTGTCTCATTTGACATGGATTAGCTTCATGTATGAATAACTAAGGTAACAAAAAAGGCAGCAGAAGGGCCGTCATTCTTCATTTTCGAGCGCCTACCAAGGTACTGGTTCTTGCCTGCGATGGGCGCAAGAAGCTTCAGTTTAAGTTCTCTTTCATTTTTCATTTCTAAGTAGAAAGTATAGTTATGGCAATTTAGTAATTTACGGCATTGGTGGCTAACCGCCGAGATAGCTCAGGGGTAGAGCAGCTGTTTCGTAAACAGCAGGTCGTCAGTTCAAATCTGATTCTCGGCTCAAAAAATAATCAGGATATAGCATCCCCAGACTCTCCATACGAACAAAAATTTCAAATAACTATTAATTTTGTAGGGATTAGAAAAAACTATTCCTACAATTTGTAGATTAGTGTAAAAACTGTTCAACTTAAATAATATCTTATGCCAGTACGATTAGGAGATATTGCGCCGGATTTTACGGCGGAAACTACCGAAGGAACTATAAATTTTCACGAATGGCTTGGCTCCAGCTGGGGAGTATTATTTTCCCATCCAGCTGATTTCACACCTGTGTGTACCACCGAACTTGGGACAGTGGCCAAATTGCGCGGAGAGTTCGAAAAACGGAATGTTAAAGTAATGGCGCTTAGCGTTGATCCATTGGATTCGCATCATAAATGGATTGGAGATATTAATGAAACCCAGAACACCGTAGTGAATTTTCCCATCATTGCAGATCCTGAGTTCAAAGTCGCTAACCTGTACGACATGGTGCAACCAGCGATGACAGATAAAACCACCGTGAGATCCGTATTTGTGATCGGCCCTGATAAAAAGGTAAAACTGACCATCACCTACCCGGCGTCAACAGGTCGTAACTTTGATGAACTCCTGCGGGTTATAGAAAGCCTCCAACTTACTGCCGAATACAGTGTGGCTACACCAGCCAACTGGAAACACGGTGAGGATGTCATTATTGTGACTGGCGTGAAGGATGAAGATGTGCCAGCCAAATTTCCAAAAGGTCATAAGAAGATTAAGCCTTATTTGAGAACGACCCCTCAACCTAACTTATAGGGGTTTTCACATGTAAGCGTAGCATTGGAATGCCCGCCGGATATTTTCGGCGGGCATTTTTTTGTTCGACTGCAATTTCTTGTCTTTGCCCGATGGGGTTTTAAAACTCTTTCGATGTTTATTGCCCTCCTTCTTGCATTTGGTACCAATCAGCGCATATCAGCAGCTCATCGAGCCTGGCGGCAGGATATGGTGATGAATGATCGCTGATAGAATAATCGGCGCAATTGGGTAACGAAGGCGATGCACACAACGTTACGTACATGTCCGGAAGTGGGGAACTTCAATATTCAACTGTCTTATTCAAAAAATATACAGCTATGGAAAACAGAATCAATCTATCCACACAATCAAATTCTTATCTTCAGCATTTCTATGTTGCGCAAACAAATCTGAATCGTCTGATCGTGGATGAACGCATGCTGAAACGGCTCGAGAAAAGCAAGCGGCAACTGTTGAAACCTCATTAATCAAAACACACAGCTTGCTGTTGCGGGTGGCAATGCCTGTTGCCAAACTTTTCCCGGAATATGCCGTGAAAATTCTTTTACTTTAGTGGGGAAGATATTCTGAAGAATAACTTCGAATCAGGAATTAATTATGCGCTACCGGACTGCTGATATGGATGACCTGGGCCGTTTGGTGACACTGTATAATGTTGTTGCCGGTATCGAAGGCGGAATCGCACGAATTCAAAGCGAGATTACGGATGCGTATGTAAGCGATTTTCTGCAACAAAGCCTTGATACAGGTCTTATCATCGTGGCGGAAAACCCCGATAATGCAGAAGAACTAATTGCATCTATTCATGGCTATAAGAAAGGCATCAAAGTGTTTGACCATGTGTTGAGCAATGTTACAATTGTAGTTCATCCTGAATTCCGCGAAAGAAAAATTGGACGAACTATTCTAACGATTTTCCTGGAGGAGATTGCTCACAACAGAATGGATATTGGAAAAGTGGAATTGATTACGCGTGAAAGTAATCGAAAAGCGATAGCATTGTATCAATCGATGGGATTTAAGGTTGAGGGGAGAATGGAGATGCGGATCAAAACCCCATTGAACACCTATGAAGCAGATATTCCCATGGGATGGCAGAATCCAAACTATGAATTCTGAGGTCATATTTGTTCTTCGCACCACCGTCAATTTTCGAAAAATGGCAATGCTTCATGCAACATGCCTGACTGCAATCTAGACCAGGTACTCAAACAAATTTTCATTTTGATTGACTAGCGTATAATTCAGCTTGCGACTATCCATGCGCTTAATGAGGGAATCAAAGTCCTCTTTTGATTTCAACTCTATACCAATTAATGCAGGTCCGCTTTCTTTGTTGTTCTTTTGAATGAACTCAAATCGCACAATATCGTCGGTTGGTCCAAGGATATCATTCACAAATTCTTTCAATGCCCCAGGACGTTGTGCAAAACGAACGATAAAATAGTGTTTCAAGCCTTCAAACAACAGCGATCTTTCTTTGATCTCCTGCATCCGATCGATGTCGTTGTTCCCACCACTGAGCACGCACACTACCTTTTTGCCTTTGATCTGGTTTGCATACTGATCGAGTGCCGCGATAGACAATGCACCTGCAGGTTCAGCCACAATAGCATCTTCGTTGTATAGCTGAAGAATGGTGGAACTCACTTTTCCTTCCGGAACGAGAAGTACATCGGCCAGTATATCTTTGCAAAGTTCAAAGGTGATGTCGCCTACCTTCTTAACGGAGGCGCCATCAACAAAACGTTGGATTTTGTCCAATACTACAGGTTTGCCAGCCTTCAATGCTTCTTTCATGGAAGGAGCGCCCAAAGGTTCGACACCCACAATTTTGGTTTGCGGTGAAAGGACCTTGAAGTATTGCCCAACACCGGCACACAATCCACCTCCTCCAATGGGCAGGAACAAATAGTCAATGTTTGAAAGCTCTGCGAGTATCTCTTTCCCAACAGTACCCTGACCCTCGATTACTTTGAGGTGATCAAATGGAGGGATTAACACCATATCATTCTCTTCAGTAAACGCCTGGGCATGGGCCTGACATTCATCAAACGTATCGCCAATCAATACAATTTTTATGTTGTCACCGCCAAACATTTTGACCTGATTAATCTTTTGCTTGGGCGTAATTGCAGGCATATAGATTACACCTTTTATGTCAAGGTATTTACACGCGAAGGCTACTCCTTGCGCGTGATTGCCCGCACTCGCGCAGACCACGCCTCGTTTACGTTGTGCATCATCCAGGCTTTGAATCAAATTGTAGGCACCTCTGATTTTATAGGATCGTACAACTTGCAAGTCCTCACGTTTCAAATAAATCTCTGCCTGAAACTTCCCTGAAAGTTTGGGGTGATACTGCAGTGGTGTTTTGAGCACAACATGTTTGAGTACCTCATAAGCCCCGTCTATGTCAAGCTTTAGCGCTTTCGTATCAGATGCCATCGTCGTATCATTTTCCATTTTTTCCTCCTATTTCTTTACCGCAATTACTATTCCTGTCGACCAGCGCTGCTTTGTTACGGTAAAGTCTTTCCTGGCCTCCAATGCGCGCACAAGATTTTCCACTTTCTGTTTGTGGCCATCCGGCCAGTTGCGCTGCGGCAGCATGTCATCAACGAAATATATTCCACCTTGTTTCACCATGGTAAGTACCTCCTCCAGAAGAAGATATTTTCCGTGCCAGGTATCCGCAAAAATGAAATCGTATTGTTTTCCCTCATTTGCCTTGATCCATGCCTCGCCATCAGCGCATACGAGATTCAGACGTTTGTCACCTCCCAGGAAGGTTTGCGCGATTTCGAGCAGCTGGGGATCATTATCCACCGATGTCATCGAAGCATCGCTGCCCATCCCGTCTAAAATCCAGGCCGTAGATAATCCTGTTCCGGTGCCCAATTCCAGAAAGTGGCCATAAGGCTTGGAGCTCGAAAGCGTTCTCAGCAAAGCGCCAGTAAGCACATCAGACGCCATGGTAAAGCCTGATAATTTGGTGGCCTCATCAATCTGCCGATAGGCTTGCGGAAATTGAAGTATCTCTTCATTCATGTTGACAGCTAATCGTTGTCTAATGGTAAAGTTGCCTGGTGATTGCGCACCGTTTTCCTGTCGACTCGTTGTAAAGCTAATTCGCAATATTTGCGATTGACTCATAGGCTCTTCAATAATCAACGAATTAGTTTATCATACTCGCTTCCGCAGTTACTTTTTCAGGTCTTAGTTTCCGCACGGCAGCACCGGCTTGCCAGAGTTCACTTTCGCGAACCTCCTTTAATTCTTCAGCCAGCTTCTCGCGATAATCTGGTTTGCTGCACGTTTCAATGGTACGCTTGGCTTCCTGTCCTGAAGCAACGCTTTTATAAAGTTCCTGAAATACAGGAAGTGTTGCTGCCTTGAATTTCTTCTTCCAGTCCAGCGCGCCCCGTTGTGCGGTAGTGGAACAGTTGGCGTACATCCAATCCATACCGTTTTCTGCTACCAGTGGCATCAGACTTTGTGTGAGTTCTTCGACCGTTTCGTTAAACGCTTCGGATGGCGAGTGGCCGTTGGCGCGAAGCACATCATATTGTGCTTCGAAAATACCAGCAATGGCACCCATGAGTGTGCCACGCTCACCCGTTAAATCAGAATATACTTCTTTTTTGAAGTCTGTTTCAAATAAGTAACCTGCACCCACGCCAATCCCTAATGCGATTGCTTTTGTCTTGGCGTTTCCGGTTGCATCCTGGAAAACGGCGTAGCTGGCATTGATCCCTTTGCCCTGCAGGAATAAACGGCGCACAGAAGTGCCTGATCCTTTCGGTGCCGCAAGGATAACATCAACTTCCGGTGGAGGGATGATACCGGTTTGCTCTTTGAAAGTGATACCAAAGCCATGGGAAAAGTATAGCGTTTTTCCTTTCGTGAGGTGTGGCTTAATGGTTGGCCACAATTCTATTTGACCTGCATCTGAAAGAAGAAACTGTATGATTGTTCCTCTTTTTGCTGCTTCTTCGATTTCGAATAACGTCTCACCTGGAACCCATCCATGCTCCACTGCCTTATCATAGGTTTTTGATCCTTTCCGCTGGCCAACGATTACGCGAAATCCATTGTCCCGAAGGTTGAGTGCCTGTGCGGGTCCCTGAACACCATATCCGATAATTGCAATTGTTTCGTTCTTTAAGATATCAAGTGCTTTTTCCATTGGAAATTCTTCCCGGGTTACAACCTCTTCGATCGTTCCTCCAAAATTGATCTTTGCCATTTTACGTTTTTTTAGTTTAGTTACTGGGACGCAAAACCTTACGTCCTTACCTTCTTTATTGGGACGCAAAGTCTCGCGTCCTAACGTTATCTTACTGGGACGCAAAATCCTGCGTCCTTATCTTCTTTGACGGGACCTAAGCGATCTCCTCCGTATGCTTTGAGCTAAGTTCGCAGTAAAGCTCGCTCCCCTCATAGTACACAGCATGTTCCACTTCGATCAGTTTTTCCAGCTGATGCTTTACCTTTTCTATCATATCAGCCGTTGTAAAAAGAAGTACTACGGCTACGCCTCTTCTGAAGTCGCCTTCATCTTCGTGGGCAATGAGTTTCTTAATCCGTACCCTTCTTCTGTTGAGGATATTGACAATACGGTTCAGGACAGAAAAGTTATTGTCAGAATGAATCTCGAGGGTGAAGTCTTGTTTCATATGCTCCAATGTTCAATTTACGTGTGTGGTTGTGTGTTGAAATTCAAAATCAGTCTTTTGGTTCCTCCAGGAGTACGTCTGATACGCCAGCACCTGCAGGCACCATTGGAAAAACATTATCTTCTTTTCCGACCACTACTTCTAGGAAATATGGTGTTTTTGATGCAAGCATCTCCTTGATGGCACCTTGTAAATCTTCGCGCGCTTCAACTTTTCGTGCGGGGATGCCGTATGCTTCAGCCAGTTTCACAAAATCGGGATTCTGCATTTCTGTAAAAGAGTAACGCTTGCCGTGGAAAAGTTGTTGCCATTGCCGAACCATACCGAGGAAGTTGTTATTCAAAACCACAATCTTTACGGGGATCTGATATTGCATGATGGTTCCGAGCTCCTGTACTGTCATTTGATAACCACCATCCCCGATTACGGCAAGTACTTCCTTATCCGGAACACCAAGTTTTGCACCAATAGCGGCCGGCAGGGCAAATCCCATCGTTCCTGCTCCCCCGGAGGTCACGTTGGTTCTGGGATTTTTGTATTTATAGTACCGCGAAGTAACCATCTGGTGCTGGCCGACATCGGTAATAACAATTGCTTCTCCTTTTGTGAAGTTGGAAAGATGATTTATCACCTCACCCATCGTCAATTCACCGGTTGGATTAAATTCCTTTACAATAACCTTTTCGTATTCGATATTATTGAGTCTGGTAAAGCTGTCGATCCATGCCTGATGACGATTTTTGCTGCACTTCTCTAAAAGTATCTGCAAGGCCTCTTTTGCATCGGCATTAACGGCTACTTCCGTTTTTACGATTTTATTGATTTCGGCTTTGTCGATTTCGATGTGAATAATTTTTGCCTGCTTGGCGTATTTGCTAACATTACCTGTGACGCGGTCATCAAAACGCATTCCAATGGCGATGAGCACGTCGCACTCATTTGTATTTAGATTCGGACCATAGTTTCCGTGCATACCCAGATACCCTACATAGTTGGGGTGATCACTTGGAAAACCACCCAGGCCTAACAACGTACATGCTACAGGAATTCCTGTTTTTTCAGAGAACGCTTTTAGTTCTTCTGTTGCGCCTGAGAGTAAAATACCCTGACCCGCAAGGATGTAGGGACGCTTGGCATTGTTGATAAGTTGCGCGGCCGCTTCAACTTGCGAGAGCTGGAGAACCGGCGTTGGCTTGTAGGTACGGATGCTTTCACATTTATGATAGTCGGCCTCCGCAATCATCTCATTCTGTGCGTTCTTCGTAATGTCCACTAACACTGGCCCGGGTCTGCCTGAATTTGCGATATAAAAAGCCTTTGCAACAGCGTTGGCAATATCTTTTGCTTCCGTTACCTGAATATTCCATTTCGTGACAGGAATGGTAGTGTTGACCACATCGGTTTCCTGGAAAGCATCAGTTCCCAGCAGGTGTGCAAACACCTGACCGGTAATGCAAACAACAGGTGTCGAGTCGATCAGGGCATCAGCAAGTCCGGTTACCAGGTTTGTTGCACCCGGTCCTGATGTGGCGAAAACTACGCCGGCTTTTCCGGTAACCCGCGCGAAACCTTGCGCAGCATGAATAGCACCCTGTTCATGCCGAACCAAAATGTGCGTCAGTTTATCGGCATAATGATAAAGCGCATCATATACAGGCATGATAGCCCCGCCGGGATATCCAAAAATGGTATCCACACCTTCTTCAACAAGGCAACGAAGCAATACTTCGGAACCGGAAATTTGATTAGTTGGTTGATTGGAACTCTTTTCCGTATCAACAGTAGGTTTACTCTTCGTCAGTAACACATCCATCAGCAGCTGTTTTTACTTGTTTCGCATACTTATATAAAATTCCATTCTTCGCTCTCAGCGCGGGTTGTACCCATGCCGCTTTGCGTTTTACTAGTATATGATCATCCACCAGCAGGTTTATTGTACGTTGTTGTACGTCTATTTCAATAGGATCATTGTCTTCCACCAGGCCTATTAAACCACCTTCAAACGCTTCAGGTGTAATGTGACCGATAACAAAGCCATGCGATCCGCCGGAGAATCTTCCATCTGTAATCAGCGCGACACTCTTTCCAAGGCCAGCGCCAATGATAGCTGAAGTCGGTTTTAACATTTCGGGCATTCCGGGAGCACCCTTCGGTCCGACATTGCGGATCACCACGACATCGCCGGCTTTTACTTTTCCATTTTGAATACCATCGTTCAGTTCGAACTCGCTATTGAATACGCGTGCAGGCCCGCTAAATTTTTCTCCTTCTTTGCCGGTGATCTTGGCAACCGAACCGTCCGCAGCGAGATTCCCGTAAAGGATCTGTAGATGCCCCGTTGCTTTGATCGGCCGTTCGAAAGGATGGATGATATCTTGTGTGCTAAAATCGAGTGCGGGGACATCCTTGAGATTTTCTTTCACGGTATTTCCTGTAACCGTAATACAGTCACCGTGTAGAAATCCTTTTTCCAGCAGGTATTTCATTACGATCGGAACGCCTCCAATTTTATGAAGTGCTTCCATGAGATATTTTCCGCTGGGTTTCAAATCAGCAATAAGCGGCGTCTTATCTGAAATCCTTTGAAAATCCTCCTGGTTAAGTGCTATCCCGGCCGATTTGGCCATCGCGATCAAATGCAATACGGCATTTGTTGAACCTCCCAATGCCATAACTATTGTTATCGCATTTTCGAAGGCCTTTTTTGTCATGATGTCGCGCGGTTTTAAATCACGCTCGAGCAAAACTTTGATGGCTTTGCCCGCCTGAATACATTCATCAGATTTCTCTTTGCTCAAGGCAGGATTGGATGAAGAATACGGCAGTGACATGCCCATCGCCTCTATAGCCGAAGCCATGGTGTTGGCCGTATACATTCCACCGCAGGCGCCTGCTCCCGGACAGGCGTGCTGTATTATTCCTTTGAAATCTTCGGGCGTTATGTTGCCTGCTAATTTTTGCCCCAGGGCTTCAAATGCTGAAATGATGTTAAGTTCCTGTCCTTTCCAATCTCCGCCGGCGATCGTTCCACCGTACAGCATAATCGAAGGACGGTTCAACCTTGCCATGGCCATAACCGAGCCGGGCATGTTTTTATCACAGCCCACTACCGCGATAACGGCATCATAATATTGTGCGCCGCAAACGGTCTCGATGGAATCAGCAATAATCTCGCGACTCACCAGTGAGTAGCGCATACCCTCTGTTCCATTGCTTATTCCATCGCTTACGCCAATGGTATGAAAGATTAGTCCAACCAGATCGTTATCCCACACGGCTGTCTTGACTTCTTTTGCCAGGTCGTTCAAGTGCATGTTGCAGGTATTCCCATCATAGCCGGTACTTACAATACCAATCTGTGCTTTCTTCAAATCATCCTCCGTCAATCCAATGCCATACAACATGGCTTGTGCTGCGGGAAGCGTAGTATCCTGGGTGACGGTCTTGCTGTATTTATTTAATTCCATTAGTCATTTCCAAAGTGTCACGCCGGAAAGCGTGGGTTAGGGGGTGTGGGGTGTGCTTATGATGTTAAACTGCTTTTAGATGATGACATAGCTAAAAGACTTTTCAAGTACCTGGCATTTATAGGCTTCCTGTATGGTGGCGCCGATACTGTCGCGCCACTCTTTGCGGAATGGTTTGGCATCGATCGACTCAATGGCGGCAATTTCTGCAGCGGTGCCACACAAGAAAGCGCTGTCAGCCCCTTCAAGCTCTTCTGGCCTAATATTTCTTTCAATCACCGGAATTTCTAATTCGCGGCAAATATTGATTACGGTTTGGCGGGTAATACCCGGCAGAATGTGCCCCGGCGCCGGCGTGTGCAACTCGCCACCTTTTTCCATGAAAAAATTGGCGCCCGGAGCTTCTCCTACAAAGCCATTCATATCTAGCATAAGGGCATCATCGTATCCTCTTACTTTAGCTTCACTGGTTGCCAGGATAGAGTTAACGTAATGGCCTGTTACTTTGGCTTCCAGTTTCCACGCATTTGGGTTAGGACGCTGATAGGAAGAAATACAAAGCTTCAGCAGGTGCCCACCGTGATATTTGTCCCACTCCCAGGCGCACATCATCAGGAAAACATCCGGTGCAGGCGTTAGTGTCATCTGAGCTCCGCAATACACAAGCGGACGGATGTATGCATTGGACAGGTTATTTTTCTTTAACAGCTGGTAAGCCACCTGTATAAGGTCTTCAGATTCATAGTTGAACGGAATGCCTACCAGCGTACAACTCTTCTTCAGCCGATCAAAATGTTCGCGTGCTTTAAAGACCTTCACGCCATTCAATGACTGGTAAGCCCGGATGCCCTCAAATGCTCCAAAGCCATAGTGCAACGTCTGGCTAAAGAGATCTGTATGAGCATCAACCGCTTTCATGAACTTACCATTCAGGAAAAGGATCGAGTCTTTCGTGTAATACATATAACAATTGTTAGTTTGTTTTAGCCCTATAAAACAAAACCGCCCCGGGGCTATCGGGGCGGTTTGCTAATTTTTTAATTATAGATCTAGACCATCGCCCCTACGGGTTTAAGAATATTGACGACGATAATAAGCACGGAAAGAACCATAACCATTCTGATGGACATCATTCTTCGTTCGGCTGTTCGTGTTAAGTTCAACATACTATTCTGTGCGAGTACAATTTTCAAGAATTATCGCCTATGATTCAAGTAATTCACGGGAAATATTTTCAAAAAGTGATGTAACAAATGTTAGGTAGAATAACGACTGTTAGCTATTCAGATATTCCAGTATACCATCGCGGATTGATGTAAATGTCCTGACCAATGTTTCTTCATTTTCTTCCAGCAGCGTAACCCTGAATCCCTGAAGCGCTGAACAAAAGGAAGAGATAGGAACAACACAAACGCCTTTCGCGCCAAGCAGATAATATACAAAGCGTTTATCCAGTGCGATATTTTGTTGACTGACCCATCCTTCGACAAGGGTTTTAACTTGTGGGTCTCTTATCTTCATTTTCTGATTGTGGTTCAAGGTACCCTCCCTGAAAATGATCGTGTTATAAAAAGCACCAAATGTTTCATTGAAGGTAAGCTGCGGTACAGTATGCAATATATCGGCAATGATCTTGCTTCTTTTGCCAATGTCCTGGTTCGTCTGATCCCGATAGGCCTTAAATCGTGGATCACCAAAGATCTTCGGTATGGCTAATTGCGGAAGTTTGGTAGAGCAAACTTCAATCATCTTTGCATTGTCCAGCGCCTGGCAGAAGCGATCAAAGTCTTCATCCTTGTCGCGGTTGTAATATTCCATCCAGCCACAGCGTGCTCCAGGCCAGGGGAGTTCTTTCGAAATCCCCTTCATAGAAATACCGGGAACGTCGTCAATGATTTCTGCTAATGCATAAGCCCGGGCGCCGTTGTAGGTAATGTTTATGTAGATTTCATCCGCGATTAAAAAGAGCTTGAACTCTTTTGCCATGGCAACAATCCGTTGCAACATGACCAACGGATAGACCATACCCGTCGGGTTGTCGGGGTTGATAATGAGGATACCAACGATGTTGGGATTGTATTTTATTTTATTGTACAAATCATCGAGATCGGGATACCAATGGTTAGCGGGATCAAGGTTGTAGGTGAGTGGCTCATGGTTGGCATGCGCAGCCTCAGCGCTGGAGTGTGTTGAGTACGCCGGCGACGGGCCGATCACGCGCGAGGTATCCCTCAGAAACTGGTATGCTTTCGAAATAGCATCACCTAATCCATTGAAGAAGCATATATCATCTGGCGTGATTTTTACGCCACCACCGGCATTGGTCTGAGCTGCCAGGAATTTGCGTGTTTCCAGCATGCCTTTGGAGGGACAGTAACTGTATGCATCATCCTGCTTTACAAGATCCGAAACGACATCCTTTATCCACTGTGGAAGTTTATGGTTCTTTTGGATGGGATCGCCGATATTTTCCCATGAAATATCCACCCCGAGTTTCTTCAGATAGTCCGCTTTTTTTACAATTTCACGGATTTCATAACTAAGCTCGTTCGCCCCTTCACTTAATAGTCTTTGTCGCATGCCTGTACTTTCAGGCAGCGATGTTGAGTTTTTTGCGGGAAGGATTCAAGGAGAATCAGAAAAAAATTTTTAAAACGAGTGTTTGGTAGGGTTATATACATCGTCATTGCGGGCCGAAGTGCAGGTAGTGTGGCAATCCCTCTTTCAGGGCAAGTATTGTTGTAAGTGTTTCAGCGTGCATGCCTGGCATGACAATCGGAACGGTTACCGGCGTTGCAGCGCCACCACATTTTCCACGTGAATGGTATGTGGAAACATATCGACGGGCTGCACCGCTGTTATAGCATATTGGTCCGACAGCAATGCCAGGTCACGGGCCTGGGTAGCAGGATTGCAACTGACGTAGACGATCTTTTTCGGCAGCGCTTTGAGCAGCATGGCGCAAACATCTGCATGCATACCTGCTCTTGGAGGATCGGTGATTACCGTGTCGGGTCTCCCGTGCAACGAAAGAAACGCGTCATCCAGCAGATCTTTGATGTCGCCTGCGAAGAATTGTGTATTGGTTATGTTGTTGATCTCTGCATTTATTCTTGCGTCGTCAATCGCTGCTGCGATATATTCCAATCCAACAACGCGACTTGCATGACCAGCCATAAAGTTGGCAATTGTACCTGTGCCGGTATACAGATCATAAACCAATTCGTTCCCCATTAACTGCGCCATTTCCCAGGCTACTTTGTACAACGCATAGGCCTGATCTGAATTTGTTTGATAAAACGATTTCGGACCAATCCGAAATTGCAGTGACCCTGACCCGTCCGGTTTTGACATACGTTCCGTGATGTATGGATTACCTTTCCAACAAGTTATTTTCAGATCGCTGAACGTATCATTCTTTTTTGCATTGATCACGTAGTTGAACGAAGTAATCTCAGGAAAATCGCGATCCAGCCTGCCGAGGATTTTTTCGATCCATTCCATCTTATCGTCTGCTACCTGCAGGATGATCATCACCTCACCGGTATTCGCCGTTCGGATGGTTAAGGTCCGTAGAAAACCGGTTTGTTTCCGCAGCTCAAAAAATGGAATATTGGATTTCGTTGCCTCTTCTTTTACAGTGTGCCGGATGGCGTTGGACGGATCGGTTTGAAGGAAGCATTCCTGCACTTCAAATACCTGGTCGAATTTACGCGGGATGTGATAACCCAGTGCGGGTTCATCTTCGCCCCAGGGATTATCCGGAAAGCGCTTTCTTCTGATGTCCAGTTCTTCGAATGTCAGCCACCGTTGTGCCGTAAAGGTAAAGTCCAATTTATTGCGGTAGTATTTCGTTTTCCCGGAGGGAAGTATGGGTCGTATAGCAGGAAGATCAAGGCCCCCGATCCGCTGCAGGTTGTCAACTACTTGTTGTTGCTTATACCGAAGTTGTGTGTCGTATTGAATGTGCTGCCAGGTGCATCCACCACACAATCCAAAATGCCGGCAGAAGGGTTCCGTTCGATCTTCCGAAAACTGCCTGACTGCTGTCACCCGGCCCTCCAGAAAGGATTTCTTGATCTTTGTGACTTGCGCATCAACGACATCGCCCGGTGCACCGCCTTCCAGGAATATGACCATCCCGTCTATCCGCGAAACGCACTTACCCGCTGCGGCCATGGTTTCAACCACCAGATTTTCAATTATTTGACCTTTTTTCATGGGGCGGTCAAATTACATAAACTCGGGGGTTTTATGCCATTACTGAATTCCATATCTTTATTCTCTTTTGGGAATGATATGAAGCGGTTTTTACTCGTTTTTTTGTGCTCTTTTACCTTCCCCGTTATGGCATCACACATCGTAGGAGGGGAATTTGAGGTAATACACATCTCGGGTAATACTTATCGCATCAACCTGATCCTGTACTTTGATATCCTTAACGGGAATCCCGGTGCCCGGGACCTGGATTTTACGTCAAGAATCTATCGAAAACGCGACAATGCAGTAATGCAGGATGTCTTCTTTGAGAGTCCCATTGAAAGTCCCGTAAATTATACCCAGCCGGAGTGTTCCAACGGTGAAATAGTAACTTCGAGATTAGTGTATAGCAGGGTAGTCACCCTCCCGGACAACGTCTACAATGATCCCAAGGGTTACTACATCATTTGGGAGCGGTGCTGTCGTAATTATACCATTACCAATATATTCAGTGAAGATCCTGCCCTAAGCCCACGGGCGGCGGGTCAGACGTTTTACCTGGAATTTCCTCCCGTGGTGATGAATGGTGAGCCTTTTATCAATTCATCGCCGCGCCTGTTTCCACCCCTCACTGACTACGCCTGCCCGCGCAAACCATACTATGTAGATTTTGCAGGCATTGATGATGACGGCGACTCTTTGGCCTATTCGATCGTTACCCCGCTAAGCACACACACGATAGATGCATTTCCGCCCTTGCGGCCGGCACCTTATCCGCTCGTCACATGGAGGAATCCTTTTAGTTTTAACAATATTCTTGGTGGCAACCCGGATTTGAAAATCAGCACCGATGGATTTTTGACCGCCACACCTTCTCAGCAGGGTCTTTTCGTTTTCGCAGTAAAATGTGAAGAGTATCGCGACGGTCAAAAAATCGGTGAAGTGCGGAGAGATTTTCAAATGCTGGTAGTAGATGTATGTCCCAGGGCGGAGCCACCCCGGATTCTGGGAAAGAAACTTACAGAAAGTACTTTTAGTTACGATAATGTGATGCAGGTAACGTTTAGCAATACCGTTACAGATGCAGAGCGTTGCATTGAAGTCCAGGTGTCCGATGCGGATGCCTCAAACCAGGACGATAACTTTCAGGAGAACATCACCATCAAGGCGATACCCATCGGATTCAGGAAGAATGTTAAGGGGATTCTCCCCGCGGTCACTTCGGCTACCCTTATTAATGGAAGTGTGAAGACTTTCCGGATTTGTTTTGATGAATGCCCGTACGTAGAGGGTCCCTTTCAGGTGGGCATTGTGGCGTTCGACGATGCCTGCAGTCAGCCGTTATCCGATACGTTGAAGATCACGGTAAACATCATACCGCCGCCTAACGCCAATCCCTATTTCACAACACCGGATGTTGTGGAGGTATTGAATGAAGGGCAGCAAAAGATCTGGCCAATAGCAGGTTTAGACGATGATGGTGATGCGTTAATCGTTGGCGTGATCGCCGATGGATTCAGGATGGAAGACGTTGGCATGAAACTCGTGCAAATAAAAAATGAAAACGGCGAATACGAAGCGCAGTTGGAATGGGACACACGCTGCAATGTCTATGACTTCACAAATAAAACCCAGTTCGACGTGACCATACTGCTGGAAGATGTTGACTACTGCAACTTCACGCATCCTGCTTTGATGAGGTTACAGCTGCAAGTCAATCTTCCGGGGAACGCAGATCCGGTTATTGATTCGGATCTTACGCCTGATCCGTTTGAACGCTTCATCACGGGGATCACCAGGAAAGTGAATGAGTCCCTCGTCTTTAATGTGACGGGAACCGATGCTGACAATGATTTTATTGTACTGGATGCAAGAGGTGTTGGTTTTGATATGGCAGACTACGACATTAGTTTCCCTGCGGTAAGTGGCAATGGCAGCGTGACGTCAAAATTTCAGTGGAATATATTCTGCGACAATGTTAACCTCAAGACAAAGGATGAGTTTACGTTTGAGTTTATCGTGGTCGACAATGCAAATAAATGCGGATTTTACAAGGCCGATACGCTGGATGTAACCGTGCTGCTGCTGCCACCCGACAATGAAGGGCCTACTTTGTTGATCAACAATTTAAACCAGGCGACGCAGTTTGTGAGCAATACCTTGACCGTTGAAATAGGTCAGCAAATCACACTCGGACTTTCAGGAAATGATCCGGATGTTCTGCCCCAGGCAGATTGGCTACGGCTTGACCTGATAAAAGTTGAGGGCGATACCGAGGCAAATGGATATATTTTTGACCCTGCCGAAGGGCGTGGAAACATACAGACTACGTTCACGTGGAAGCCCGAGTGTTCCATATTTGAAAATGGTGTCTATGAAAATAACTACACATTTACATTTAATCTCCTTGACGATCGCTGCTACAGCCAGAAAGGCGATACCCTTTCCGTTAATGTAATCATCAAGGATGTGGAACGCGATGATGATGAATTTGTACCACCAAATATCATTACACCCAACGGCGATCAATTGAATGAATTCTTTGCCATGGTAAAGAAAGATCCGGCTTCTGGTGAGTTAATTAACATTTTACCCAAGGACAATTGTGTCGGCAGGTTTGAAGGCATAGCTATTTACAACCGATGGGGTAAGCAGGTATTTGCAAGCATTGATCGCGATTTCAGATGGTATGCGGATGGAGAGGCGTCCGGTGTGTATTACTATCACCTGACATTTTCAGACAGAGAATACAAAGGTGTGATAACCGTATCGTATTACGATTCACAATCGTACCGGTAGCAGACTGTTTTCCTTAATGAAGGCACGGTTTCCATTCCAGCTGATTTCATACCACACATCCACTTTCCCGACAATTTCTACAAGGTGACCTTCATCGATGACCGCGATCACCGAAGCACCGGCGGAAGGGCCGTCCATCAGGTAGGTGTTTGGTTCCCCCACGATGCCCTCATCATTTTTTTCACCCACATTCAGGTGGACCAATAGCAGTATCAGCAAGGCAAAGAGCAAAACGATGGTAGCAACAGGGCGGTATCCCTTTTTTCGCCTGTAAAAGATGATACTCAGAAAAAGAATGGACATTACGCTAAGCGTCATCGAAATGGGCATCCGATAATCGTAATAAAAAGAGAAGGCAATGTCTGCATCTGAATTCTTATAGCCATCGAGGTTATGTTTCGTGGCGAGTTCTTCCATTTTATCGAGCACCAGTTTGTCGTTTGTGGTGAGATAATACAGGTTGAGATAATAGAGTGCCTTGCCTATATGGTTCAGCCCTTCCTCGATATAGGCCATTTTGAGCAGCATTGCCGGTGTAAACTCTTTTTGATTGAGTATAGCTTGATATTGTTCCAGCGATTGTATGTAGCGTTTTTCCTGGTAGAGCGAATCCGCTTGTTGTAATCGGTAGCCGGAAACCTGTGCAAAGAGCGGGTTGGTGATGGCTGAGAACAGTGGCGGAAGAATGATGAGAATAATTAGAAGTCGCCTTTGCATATTTTTTATATCCTGTTACCTTTGCGGGCTCAATTACGGAAAATACCCCACAATTGACAAGATTCCGTAGCTCAGTTGGTAGAGCAATACACTTTTAATGTATGGGTCCTGGGTTCGAATCCCAGCGGGATCACACCAAATGAAATAAAACCCTTGTTGATCAGCAGATTAGCAAGGGTTTCTTTTTAGGGTAAGTGAAAAGGGTAAGTATTCGTGTTAAAAACGATGAATTTACCTCAAAGGCTAGGTATAAAATTTCATAATCCAAGAACTGGCAAACGCTAAGAATTTGACAAGAATTTCTTTACGCTCATTTGCCGAATGCTGCGCCTACATTCTTAATAAAATGCGGGGAGGTGGGGGGAGAGGGTATCAGGATACCGCTACTAGTCTGCACACAAGAGGAAATAAAAAAAGAATACTGCTAGAGACATAATATTGCGCTGAACCAAACGTGTAGAAAATGCATCCTTACTCTACCTCGCATTGACTACGGATCAGGGGAACTGTAAGAATGAAAGGAAATCGCTAATTCATGGAGTTCCTGTATTCCAACGGAGTCACTCCAACATGTTGCTTAAATACACGACTGAAGTGCTGCGGATATTTGAATCCTAACTCGTACGCAACTTCACTTACCGACTTGCTGACATCAAATATTTTCTCTTTGGCCACATTCATTAATTTAAGTTGAATGAATTCATGGGCCGATTTACCGGTCTCCTTTTTTATTAGCTCTCCGAAATAATTTGCAGACAAGTTTAGTTCGCTCGCGCAGTACGCCACCGATGGCAAGCCCACATCTTGCGGTTTACCAGAAGAAAAGAATTCATTAAGCAATGCTTCAAATCTTTCCAAGATCCCTTGGTTTACATGATCGCGTGTAATGAACTGACGATCATAGAATCGAACGCAATAATTTAAGAGTAGCTCAATATTGTCGGCGATAAGTATTTTACTATGCCTGTCAACAGCATGTTCCAATTCATAACGGATTTTTGAGAAGCAATCCAACACAAGCTGTCGCTCGCGCTCGGATACATGAAGTGCTTCATTGACATTGTATGCGAAGAAAGTATAGTCATCAATGTGACGCCCTAAAGAGGTTCCCTTGATCAGGTCGGGATGAAAGGCGATTCCGTAACCTTTAGGTTGGTGCAGCTCCTCACCACCATTGGTGCCAAGCATTTGCCCCGGGCCGATAAATACCAGTGTGCCCTCCTGGTAGTCATATGTGTTTTTTCCATATCGCAGATCTCCGCATTCAACATCCTTGATTAATACTAAATAGAAACCAAAATAGGCTCTTCTTAATCGCCTGGGTGCAACCCTCGAAAAATCAATCACAGTGACCAGTGGGTGTAAGGTCTCGTGATTATTGTCTGCATTGAATTGGCTGATCGTCTCAAACTTTAATATTTCTTCCATAGCATTCACCTTAATTATCCAATATTAGCCACTTTTAAGTTCGATTGCGTGGTCATATTGTGTCATCGGTGATTTTGGTTGGTAAAACCGTAATCCGTATAAGTCAACTGAGCTGGAAGCTGGCATATTTGCAGAATAAGCAATTTCAAATCAAATAACCTTAAAAATGAAAAAATCAATCATTGGAGTATTCTTCGTTCTTATCAGTGCGCAGGTGTCTTTCGCACAAAATTCTGCGGCAGAAAATGAAATTAAGGATCTCTCGAAAAATAAATGGCAATGGATGGCAGATAAGAACGTGGAAAAGCTTGCAACACTCTTTCATGACAAATCAAAATTTGTGCACATGAGTGGCACCTGGAAGAAGGACGAGGAACTTGACATCATTAAGACCGGAAGTATTTGGTATAAGAAGGCCGATGTGAAGGATGTTGCCGTAGAGATCGTTGACGACACCGCCATTGCGTGGAGCCGCATCACACTGACTGCTTTGGTTCGCGGCAATGATGTGGTAACCGAGTTTACCGTAACGGAGGTCTATAAAAAGCAAAAAAAGGAGTGGAAGTTGTTAGCGTTAACCTTTAGCAGCGTGCGCGACACACACACTATCAAACATTAGAAGCATTCAAACTTTAATGAATTCTCAAAGAAGTATTATGATACAGGCCATGGAACTAACAAATGCAAAAAGTAAAACTCAATAACGGTGTTGAAATCCCCTCCTGGTCCTTGGTGTAATTCAAGTACCTGTTCCGGCGTGATTAGCGTTTGGTGCGGCAGATTAAACCGTGAATAATGAAGTCCATTGTCATTTCGGGACGATATCAATAATTATTCTCTTATATCTCGATAGTGCCGGAGTTCCCTTATCAGTAACTTTCAGAATGATATGAAGTGTCTCCTTTTTTTCAACTTTGGGTGCCGTGATGTAAACCCCGTGCACATTCTCAGCTCCTAAACTTACCGTTTTTTTATACGTGCCAGCCTCTGGATAGTGAAACCATAAAAAGCTAAGATGATCACCGTCAGGATCGGTAGAATTGAAAGCATCCAGGCTCAATCCTTCGCCTGATTTTACTGTAAGTGTTTCAGGATGGCTTAGCACAATTACTGGTGGGTGGTTGGCTTCTTCATATGACTTCGTACACCAGTCCATCCGTGCCGCAAAATCATTTTGAAAGTCATCGCGCCAACGCCACAAACTCACTTTATTGCCGGTAAATGTAGTCGTGTCCCTGCGAACAGCCCGTCCGTATTCACTTGGTATATAAGGGATATAGCTATCAATTGCATTTGTCCAGATTGGCCTCGTCTCTGGTTCAAAGGGAACACCCGAATTCCCTTTCTGAAGTTTGGCCAGATCTGGCTTATACAATTCGTAACGGCCACCCCATCCGCCCCACTCAGGATGCTCAGGGTCACTTAGTCCGTTGGGTATCAGATTCAGGTATGAAGGTGTGTCGCCCTCCATTCCCCATGCTACATCCGGGTATTCTGCGCCCAGCGGACCATGACCCTGTTGAATGTTTTGCGCCAGCCAGCTATTACTAATCTTTTCATTATCAATACCTTTTATAAAGGTATTGATAGCACTCCATGTAGCACTACCATAATGATCGGATGGGCTAACAATGTAAAATAAGTCAGGAAAGTTGTTTCTGATCCAAATACCGCTGTCATCCTGATCTGAAATTGTATACACTCTGAGTTTAGCAATTAGTCTTTTGGCCTCTGCTCTAGACTTCGTTTTCTTGATTTTATCAAGCGACTGTGCCAGGGTATTCACGCCTCCCCAAACCGATATCCACAAAGGACGCTCATCCTTTTCTTCCAGTACTTTTATGATCCAGTCGGACCCTTCTGAATCTTTTCCATCGCCAACACCTAGCATTCCGTATTTGGGTAAACCTTGCTTAACAAGATTCAGTAGCGTACTTGCTTCAGGAAAACCTGTTTCATGCTTCAAAAGGTTTGGTTGCACTTTGCCATAGGCATTGATTACTTTCTTTATCGATTCAGGATCGACACTTGTTTTGTGCCAAATGGAAGTAGTGGCTATTAATCCTTTTATATCAATAACATTGGAGTACAACATCAAACGCACAAATGATTCTGTATCATCAGGCTCAGCTTCAATATCGCTTAAGATAATTACGCTGTGTTTTTGATTAGGTTGAGCAGAGAGAACCTGAGAAACAAGCACAAGAGAAAAAAGAGTAAGACGGAAAATTGTTTTCATAAATTTGAAATTTCGTTCATTATATCTATTTCACATTTTAGCAATACACTTCGCAAGTATACGATTACGCTTTTGTAGCGTGTAAATGCTGATATATTAATCCCTTCCAACCTTCATAATGGCCCTTTATTTTTTTTTGCGTCCGGACCGGCTACTGTACTCGTTGAAAGATGATTAAATGTTTTGAGTTGATCAATACTTTCATAGATACCAGCGTTAAGACCGGCGAGATAGCCAGCGCCCAGAGCAGAAACATCTGAAATTTCGATGTTCGTGACTCTCCGTTCAAGTAAGTTAACGAGAAACTGAACTACAAATTTATTAGACGTAATTCATCTATCTATTTTAAGTTCTGCCCCATTTAACGTAAAGGAGGATCAAAAAACGAATTCCCATGCAAATACCGAGGAATACTTGATGTGAAAAATCGCGTGGCGTTGAAGATTCGATTTCGTCTTTGAAAACCTCCACGTCCGCTGTCGGATATTTTCTATTTCCGAATACCCATACCTGACTTTCAGTTAACCAGGACAGCATACCATGATAAATGTCATGAATTATGGGCATTAAGATCATTTTCCGGGAACATAATCAACACAAGCTTTACCAATTCAGGAGTAGGATAGTTTGAGATAGAAATTTGATTGCTGTTACGACAGATAAAGTATTTTCGACCATGTCTGTTAAACTTGGCTTTTGGAAAATATTGAAAGCATCGGGTGCAAGCTTTCGAAATCACAATGGGCTTAAGCTCAGTGCCTCACTTGCCTTTTATTCTATTTTTTCGCTTGGTCCGATGATGCTGATAATTATTTTCGTTTCCAATTTATTCTGGTCACGTCAGGCTATTGACGGAACCATTTATAATCAGATCAGTGAATTAGTCGGTGATGATTCCGCGCTTGAAATACAGGAAATCATAAAGGAGTCATCAATTACTGGCCATAATTTTATCGCCTTGATTAGCTTCTTAACGTTGTTGATTGCGGCTACCGGTATTTTTACTGAAATGCAGGGCTCTATTAATATGATATGGAACTTAAAGGTGAGACCTGGCCGAGGCTGGATTCAAGAACTGAAGGACAGGTTAGTTTCTTTTTTGCTGATTACAGGCCTGGGCTTATTGCTCCTGGTTGTACTTATTGTCAATGGGTTACTTGAAGGGTTTATGAGTAAGCTTCAGGATATGTTTCCTGCCACCGTGATGACATTTTATTTTCTTAACCTCCTGCTGACCATGCTTGTTGTGGCATTACTATTTGGCATCGTCTACAAAGTGCTGCCCGATGCTGCTATTCCATGGAAGGATGCAGCGGTAGGCGCAATATTTGCAGCGGTATTGTTCATGATCGGCAAGTTTGGCATTACCCTTTACATCCATGGTATTGATCTGGGTAGTGCTTACGGCGCTGCCGGTTCAATGGTAGTATTACTGTTTTGGATTTTCTATTCTGCTATTGTGCTATACCTCGGTGCTGCATTCACAAAAAGTTATGCTTTGGCGCATGGCGCTGCAATAAAGCCTAAAGAATATGCGATGACCGTAAAAGTAGTTGAAGCAGAAAGTGGCGAAGCCATTTCACCCGGAGTTGGTCAGTCAATTTGAATAGTAAGAGATGGTGGTCTCAGGCGGGGTTACAAAGAGCTCTTAACATTTACGAAGATTACCATTGTCATTTATTTACATTGCGTTGTTGGCCGCAACTGGTGCCGATGTTGTGCGTTGGTATGCGCGCGAGGTCATCCGTGCGTGTGAGCAATGGAACTACGTTCCACTCGGACATTTTAGATCTTTTTATATTTATAAAAGGCGCACCGAAATATCTTCCGCGCGAGAATAATTTAAGCACAATAGCGGTGCACAAAAAATACCGCCAACAAAATGTTTCTGCAATGGTGGGGCGATGTGTAAGGTTAAAGTTTTTATCTTCATTCAACATTTGGTTTAGGTTTCACTAAAAATAATCAACATCATGCGTATCAAATCTTTCTTCCTGGTTGTAA
>JAOUDZ010000050.1 GCA_029858965.1 Cyclobacteriaceae bacterium | reverse complement strand
ATTCGAAAGCATCCACAGGTTCAGGATGTACATACCGTGACCCTGTATATTGCGCCCCGGCATCAGCCAGCATGGTATGATTACATCCTGGGACTGCAACCTGAGCGGATTATTTTTAATCCAGGCACAGAAAACGAACAATTCGAAAAGTTGGCTGCAGAAAAAGGAATTGAAGTTATTGAAGCTTGCACTATGGTACTGCTCCGATCAAATCAATTTTAACGAACCGATTTTATAATGAAGGATTAAAACTTAAGTTATCAACGCCGGGGTTGATTTTCCTTTTCCAGTGCTATTACAGAGACGCAAACAATTTTCCATTCTCCTTTTACTTTTTCAAGCACCCGTACTTCAGCCTGTGGCGGACGGCGTGTATTGTCTTTAACATGCTGGTTAAAGCGGACGTAAGCCCCATTCCCGTATACTCTCACGTCCAGCCCTAACCATTCTCTGTCTATCTTGGCTGTAGAAGGTTTGGATGTTCGGAAGTATTCCGCAAAACCATTGTTAATCTGGTCCCAACCGGAAAAAGAATTGACATCGGTGGTGTCAGCAAAGGACCAGAAAGCGTATGGGGTATGGACCCAACTATCAGCCCAGGTCTTGTAATCTATCTCAAAGAAGGCTTTGGTCTCCCTTTGAATGAGTGCCTTAATCGCTTCAACATCTTTGTTCTTATTTTGAGCATGAGCTGAAAAAGAAAAAGTTAAGCCCAATAGCGCAATCACGCAGAAAATTTTGGAGGACGTATTGTTCATGGCGTTTCTCAGTTTAGTGGTAACAGCTAAACTTAATAAAAAAAGGCTGGAATTCAATTGATTTTGCACATCAATTTTGACGATAGGCTACGGGACAAAAATTTATTCTCGATTCTGATCATTCAGACTGAATACAACGGCAAACAAGGAGAACTGGCAGAAAGGGCACGCTGGGGAGGGATATCAGCGTGCTTGTGCCTACAAGGGTTACAGCAGGTTGGCCATTACAGCAATAAATGATGTAATAGAATTGTGGATGAGCGAAGTTCAAACTCACCAAAGCGTTCATGGAGCACTGCAATACAGCCTCGTTTAAGTCTTATTACACGATAAGTATGGACATTGTACAAATGCAGCGATTACCCCATCAGCTGATGTCCATAACAATTCCTTAGCCTGGGATAAGTGTATATATTTTTGAACCATTTTCTGGTCGTATTTTCTCTTTAATATTTGTTTGGAAACCCTCTATTTATAAACTCAAAAACACTATTTTTGACGGTTCTAACAATACATCATGAGTGAGATTAAAGACAAAGTTCCTGCTGATTATTCGGCGAGTAATATTCAAGTTTTGGAAGGGTTGGAGGCCGTACGGAAAAGACCGGCAATGTACATCGGAGATGTCGGTATCAGAGGGTTGCATCATTTGGTCTGGGAGGTTGTGGATAACTCCGTGGATGAGGCTCTTGGAGGTTATTGCGACGAAATCAATGTCACGATTCTGGAAGATAATTCTATCCGCGTAGAAGATAATGGGCGAGGTATTCCCACAGGCATAATGGAGAAGGAAAAGCGTTCTGCATTAGAGGTGGTTATGACGGTTTTACATGCCGGAGGGAAATTCGACAAAAACACTTACAAGGTCTCCGGTGGCTTACACGGCGTGGGTGTTTCTTGCGTTAATGCGTTGTCAGAAATGCTATTGGTGACTGTTTATCGCGAAGGAAAAGTATTTCAGCAAGAATATGAGCGGGGAAATCCGAAATATCCTGTGAAAGTTGTTGGAGAGTCACAGAAGCGCGGAACGACAGTGCATTTTTTACCGGATAAGCAAATTTTTCAGGCTAGTGATTACAATTATGAGACAATTGCAACACGGCTTCGGGAATTGTCTTTTCTTAATCCACGCATAAAGATCAATCTTACAGACTTACGGGAAAAAGACGAGCAAGGCAATGCACGCAGGGATGAATTTTATTCGGAGGGTGGGCTTCGCGAGTTTGTGTCATACATTGATGCTACACGAGAGAAACTAATTCAGGAGCCAATCTACATTGAAAATGACAAGGGTGAAATCCCGATACAGGTGGCAATGAGTTATAATACTTCCTTCAGCGAGAATCTGGTGTCGTATGTAAACAACATTAACACACATGAAGGTGGTACGCACGTTGCCGGATTTCGCCGAGCGCTGACAAGGACGTTAAAAAATTACGCGGATAAGTCAGGGCTCCTGGAGAAAGCAAAAATTGAAATTAGTGGAGATGACTTCCGTGAAGGTTTAACCTCAGTTATTTCGGTAAAAGTAGCGGAGCCACAGTTTGAAGGACAAACAAAGACCAAACTGGGTAACTCTGACGTGATGGGAGCGGTAGACCAGGCAGTTGGTGAAGTTTTGCAATACTATCTGGAAGAGCATCCGCGTGAAGCTAAACTTATCATCAACAAAGTAATTTTGGCTGCGCAGGCGCGTCATGCTGCGCGCAAGGCGCGAGAAATGGTGCAGCGCAAGAATGTGTTATCGGGAACAGGTCTTCCTGGTAAACTGGCCGATTGCTCAAGCACAGATCCGAGTATTTGTGAGTTGTATCTGGTAGAGGGTGATTCGGCCGGCGGATCAGCCAAACAAGGAAGGGATCGAAATTTTCAGGCTATTCTGCCGCTGCGGGGAAAGATACTCAACGTTGAAAAAGCGCAGGAACACCGGATTTATGACAATGAAGAAATCAAGAACATGATAACAGCTTTGGGCGTTAGTTTTGGTACACCTGAGGATGACAAGGCGCTAAATATGAGTAAGCTTCGGTATCATAAGGTGATTATCATGACCGATGCAGACGTGGATGGTAGTCATATTCGCACATTAATACTTACATTTTTCTTCCGGTATATGCGCGATTTGATCGAGAGCGGATACGTCTACATTGCGCTTCCGCCGCTGTACTTGGTAAAGAAAGGCAGAGAAGAACGCTATTGTTGGACGGAAGAAGAGCGCGATATTATCGTGAAGGAGTTGTCCGGCGGAAAAGAGGACTCCGTTGGCCTGCAGCGATACAAGGGTCTGGGCGAGATGAATCCAGAACAACTTTGGAGTACGACAATGGATCCATCGAGAAGATCGCTTAAGCAAGTAAGTATTGAATCGGCGGCTGAAGCTGATCATCTGTTTTCAATGTTAATGGGCGATGAAGTGGCTCCACGAAGAGAATTCATTGAGAAAAATGCAAAATACGCCCGGGTAGATATTTAAGTGACACTATAGGGAAGGGTTATGGAGGATTCTGTAATAACAACAGAAAGGATTATTCAACAGATGGAGGAGAGTAATTATATCAGCCGGGACTTGAGCTGGCTGAAGTTTAATTACAGAGTGCTCGATCAGGCAAAGCATGAGGATAGGAGTATCTTCGATCGACTTAAGTTTCTATCGATTACTGCCTCCAACCTTGATGAGTTTTGTACGATCCGGCTGGGAAGTTTGTACAACTACATCGACTATGGCAAAGAACGCTTCGACTATAATGGTTTACGGGAAGAACCTTTCCGCAAGATGTTGCTTTCTGAAACGCAGCAATTTTACAAGGATCAAAACAAGTACTACATAGAGAGTCTGAAGCCTTTGTTCTTCAGCAATGGTTTTGAGATCACACCATACAGCGAATTATCGATAGACAGTACGAACAAAGTCAAAGATTATTTTAACAAGACCATTTACCCAATGCTTACCCCGATGGTCTTTGATAGTTACCACAGTTTTCCTGTGCTGATGAACAACAGGTTGTTGTTAGGTGTAGTAACCAAAAATCCGAACGAGCAGCAACACTTTGAAAAGGTTTCATTTATCCAGGTCCCACAAAACCTCCCTAGATTTTATGAACTTGTAACAGATAACTTCATTCATTTTGTGCCCATTGAAGAAATCATAAAGAATAACGTTCATAATCTTTTCAGAAATGTTGAAATAATAAGCACGAATCTTTTTCGCATTAACCGAAATGGTGATTTTACACTTGAAGAGAGCGAAGATATAGAATCCAATTTTCTGGAAGATCTAAAAAGAAAACTAAAGACAAGAAGATCGGGCCGGGTGGTTCGGCTGGAGACTGAAGAAAACCCGGATCCATGGATGATGCGGTTGCTGAAGATCCAGTGGGATTTGGATGAGCATAATATATTTTTCGTGCCTGCAGAAAGTCTGATGGACTTCTCGGGGCTCCTGCAGGTTATTAGTCACAAGGAGTTTAAGAATAAGCGCCTGAAACTGCCTGATCCGGTCAAGCCGTTGAATTTTTCTGAACAGGGAACAAGCGATTTGTTTGAGGTGCTCAAGGAGCGTGATATTCTGCTTCACCATCCTTACAATTCCATGGAGCCTGTACTGGAATTGCTTGAAAAAGCTGCGGATGATCCGTATGTGCTTTCCGTCAAAATAACGATATATCGCGTAGCTAAGGAATCCCGTGTTACTGCCGCATTGCTTAGAGCTGCTGAGAACGGAAAACACGTTTCGGTATTATTTGAGGTTAAGGCCCGTTTTGATGAGGAAAATAATCTACGGGAGGGACAGCGCCTGCAAAAGGCGGGATGTTTTGTAATCTACGGGGTGGGCAGTCTGAAGACACATACCAAATTGCTGCTGATTGTGAGAAAGGAGGGAGAAGATAAAGTATATCGTTACGTTCATCTGTCCACAGGCAACTACAACGAGGCTACGTCACGGTTTTATGTTGACATTGGTTTGTTAACCACCAAAGAGGTGTACGCCAACGATGTTTCCGAGTTCTTCAATGTAATTACGGGGCATTCTCAACCTACAGCCTATCAGAACTTAATCACCTCCCCGCGCGACATGCGCATACAATTAAGCAATCTTATTCAGCGAGAAGCTCAAAATGCCAGGAATGGACTTTCTTCGGGAATCGTCATCAAGCTGAATTCCTTTCAGGACAAGGAACTCATAGATGAACTTTATGCTGCCTCACAGGCGGGTGTTACGATAAAACTTATTGTACGGGGAATGTGCTGCCTTCGTCCGGGCAGAAGTGGTGTGAGTGAGAATATTGAGGTGATCTCAATCGTTGGCGAATATCTGGAGCATTCCCGAATCTACTACTTTAACAATGCAGGTAATCCAAAAGTATATACAGGGAGTGCAGATGCTATGGTGCGCAGTTTTGACAGGAGAATTGAATCTCTTTTTCTATTAGACGATAATTTTTTAAAGCGGCAGGTTATTAACAACCTTCGTTACAATCTTAAAGACAATGTAAATGCGTACATCATGAATGAGGATGGAACGTATGTTATTAAAAAATCAAATGGGGAACCGCCATTCAATATCCACAAAGAGTTTTACCACGTCACGCGCGAGATAGTAATGAACGCTGAGTTGTTTTGACGATTTGGCCGCTGGCGCTATTATCTGTAATTGTAATATTGAGGACAGTCAGGATCCTTGTGAACACCCCTGAGGCGTGTGCGATAATTCAGCATGAATTCATGGGTTCCATTTGAAAATCGGTTTAGGTCAGACTGGGTCCAGTCATAGGAATATCCAAAATGAAAGCTTTCGCTGATTTTCAAATCTATAAAGGTGATAAAAGAATCACCTGATCGATAGGAAGCGCCAGCGCTAAAAACGTCATAGAATATAAAAGCGCTATTGACATCAATGCTTAATGGCTGGCCTTCCTGCGTGCGGATCAAAATCGAAGGATTCATCTTTACCTTCTGCATCTTATCTATCGGAAAAACAACACCACTTCTGAAGAAGTAATACCGGGCTTCTTTCAACTGACCCAATAACCCTTCAACAGAATTGGCAATCTTATTGTTGAGGATGAAGGGCACAGAAACGCCAATGAAGAAATTCTTCTTGGTGTAAAACAGGCCAGCGCCAAAGTTCGGTTTTACTACATTGAGGATGTTATAAAAAGCAGCATCACCAGGTGTTTGCAGATCCAACTTGCTGTAGTCAGCACCAAGTAAATTAATCCCTGCCTGGAGGCCCATGGAAAGTGTTGCATTGGGAAAGTGAATCTTGTATGCATAGCTGGCATAAATATGCTCATTCTTATAGCTCCCTATTTCATCATGGTTTACCATCAGTCCAACGCCAACTTTATTTTTGGCCAGGGCTGTATGTCCGCTGAAGCTGAAGGTTTTGGGCGCCCCGGGAAAATTTACCCATTGATTGCGGTACATGGCAGTAAGACTAAGTTGAACGTGGTTGCCGGCATAGGCCGGGTTAATCACCAACTCATTGAAATAGTATTGTGTGAACACGGGGTACTGCTGTGCCTCACACCAGGACCAAAGGATGAGCACGAACAAGGTAGTAACAAGAAGTCGCTTGAGAGTTGTCTTCATGAGACTACAAGTTAATTAACTATTTCAAGATAGCCAGCCAATGGTTTGGTGCCGTCTCGTTTGTCAATGATGTAAAAGTACGTTCCTCCGGGGAGCGTTGTACCCATAAGGCTAATACCTTTGTTGGATTTGCCATCGAAGAAAGTTCCATTATTATCATATCCTTCTGCTTCGTAAACGAGGGTTCCCGCCCGGTTAAAAATCTTGACGATATTCGTTGGAAAACTCTCGATACAATTAATGAAAAAGATATCATTCTGACCATCGTTGTTTGTGGAAATACCATTGAATGGATGGATTTCTGTTTTGATTTCGATTTCTTCAGTTACGGCACATCCCAGCACCGATGTTACGGTAACCGGATATACGCCGGCATCCACACCCGACAGAATGGGGCCCGTGACGATCATGCCATTTACATCCCATTCAATGGATTCTATTTGTATGCCGTTTGTGATAAAAATGGCAGCAAGACCCGTTCCGGGTTCGGCCGCGTCCCGCTTGCACATAGCGGCTACTGTAGTAAAATTAATTAGGGGATAGATCGGGTCTTCAATTATTTCCTGGGTGACTAACGGTGATTTACATCCTGTTATCCGACTTGTGGCCGTAACAGAATAGAATCCGATGGCAAGACTGTCAAGCATTTCTCCGACAAAATCGGGTATGGCTTTTTCCGCATTCCCGATATACCAGTCAAAAACGTAGTTGCTTGTATTTCCACCCACAGAAACAGACAGGGCTCCATTGTCTTCAATGCAACTCGTTACCATGGAAAGCACTTCAATCTCCGGGTTAGGGATAGGCAGTTGTTGTGTGTCAACGCTTACCTGCGTAGTATCCGAACATCCGGTAACGATGCTTGTAGCAATAACAGAATAGATTCCTGCGCTTAAATCTGAAGCCTGAGAGCCGGTGTAAAACGGGATTCCGCTTGGCGGGGCATCAACGTACCAGGCAAAGCTATGGTTAATCACATCCCCGCCAACATTCGCAGCGGCTACACCATCCGGCCTGGCAGGGTCGCATATGGTAAGCGGAGACAAGGGAGAAGCTGCTGCAACAGGAATCATACGATCATCTGTAACGGTTACCGTATCGGATACCGCACAAGCCCCATCCAGATTGTCCGTTGCAACAACAATGTAATCACCTATCGTCAGATCTGTCACGGGAGCAAGGGGAGTACTGGTAAAGTCAGCGACAGCTGTAACTGTCTCCAGGTACCAGTTGTAGGTATAATCATTCTTGTTGCCGCTGGTAACGGTAGCAAACACACTACCATCTTTAGGTGTAACAAAACACACTGTAAGCGGTTCGGCGGAGGAAGTGATTGAAATAGGCCTCACATCAATCGGCAATTCATAGGTATCTGTAATGTTACATTGCGTTGTATTGTTCAACACGTCGATCGTGTAGAAGCCGGCGACAAGGTTCTGTCCAATTTCTCCGTTCGGTCCGGATACATTCGCTCCTCCCAGCAAGGGATCTGCTGTTGAAGGCCCCGCATACCAGGTATAAGTATAGCCTGTAGTACTCGTTCCCGATGCACTAGCTTGTAGCTGTCCGGTAATATTCGCCGGCTTTAAACATTGTGTTGGTATGGTGAATGACGCAAGGTCAACGGCTACCGTATTTTGTGTTTTGTCAAGAATCTCCAGCTCGGTTAATTCTCCGGTACTGCAATTGCTGATTTTATTGGTAGGGCGAACGTAATACTTTCCGGCAGGCTGATTCAGCAGTGTATTCGTGGTGACACCGACGATAAGCTGAGGACCGGCGGGATCATCAGAGAACCACTCAAAATCATAGTTAGCAGCCGGAAACTGAGCTCCGTTCTCTAATACAAAGTTTACAGTGGCAGTACCCGAGGTCAACATATCGCATCTGACAACATCTGTAATCGTGACATCAGCCTTGGCCAATGAAACAACAGGAGTATTATCAAAAATCTCGTATGTAGCTGTTGCAGCGCACCCTGCGGAGGCGCCCGCTGCCTTGGTGACAACAACCGTATATTTTCCGGCAGGAAGATTCAATACTGTTTCTCCATTTGCACCACCTTCAATTCCACTGGTTGCTGTTCCTAACGGAGGGAAACTCGCATCAGGTCCTTCAAACCAGTCAAAATTGTAGTCTGCAGGGTTGATCGTAGGCGATACCAAACTGACAGAAAGTTGACCTGTTCCGGGAGCTCCTGTACAGTTCACATTGTTGACGGGAGGATTCGCTGTGAAAACGGGATTCTGAACATTCAACAGCAGCTCAACCGTTACGGGCACCGAGCGGCAATTGAATGTACTCCGGACGGGGTTGATTGTAATAGCAACAAAAGTATAGAAGCCTGGCTGAAGTGGGCTCGCAAGGGTATAATCAACCACACCGTTAACGGCATTGAACGATCTGAAAACAGTTCCAGCAGGGCCTAAGTCATTAGTTCCTTCAAAAACGTCGATGCGATAATCGCTCTCCAGGTAGCCCAGCGTTGGCGTCAGCCTGACATCAATACTTCCATCAGTCCCTGGAACGCAAGTCGCAATATCTACCTTGGAAAGGAAAGAAAGCACCTGCGCGTCGTCAAAGGGAAGATCAAAAGTCTGCGTTGCAACGCAACCATTGTCGCGATTGGTAGCGATCAGTGTATAGATGCCGGTAACCAGGGCCGTTGCCGTCGACGTTGTTGCTGTATTGCTTGCGGTAGTAATTGGAGGTGACGTAAACGGTGCCTGCCCGAATCGCCACTCAAAATCAAATCCTGCTACATTTCCAGCGGCGCTGACAGATACCGTAAGCGAGCCGTTATTATCGTTGCAAGTACTTGGACGAATTACACTTGTAGGATTAAAAACTATTGCTGGCGCCACATTTATGATGGTTATGGTGAGTGGAGCCGTTTCACAATGCCGCAGATTGTTGATTGCCTTTACGGTATAGGTACCAGCTGGTAGCCCACTAAGTGTTTCATCAGTATCAGGGTAATCAGGCGTTGCCTTCACACTGCTTCCGTCATACCAGAAGAATGTATAGTCAGCCGGAGTATCCGGGCTCACCGCAACGGTGATGGAACCATCTGGAGGTGTACAACGCGTAGAATTTGATGAAGAGGCTAAGGATAGAACAGGTGCGACAACGGCAAAGCTTATTGTTACTTCCCCGGTAGCAGCGCATCCCGAAACATCGTCCGTCACTTTTACGGTATAAACGGCGGCCTTCAAACCGGTCACGCTATTCGTAGTCGCAACGCTGTTGGCAGGCAAAGTATTTTGTCCCTTAAACCATTCAAAAGTATAGCCGGCGGTAAGTCCACCAACGGTAGCAGACGCAGCGCCGGTAGGCAGGGTAGGGTCGCATGAAGTTTGATCGGATGTTACTGTCGCGGTCACAACAGGAGGCGTTGTTTGGGTAATGGTGATGGTAACCGGATCCGACGTACACTTTGAAGCATTATTCGTGACCACCAGGGTGTAGTTGCCGGATACAAGGTTCAGGTAGTCGGCACCTGTAAAGTCTGCCGTTGGTTTTGGCGCATTGCCATTATACCAATCAAACGTGAATCCGGCAGTTGCCCCACCAACCAGCGCGGATGCGCTCCCCGTGGTAGATGCGGAACATAAAGCATCTATTTTGGTAATGACAGGTACAGGCTTCACTGTTTGATCCGGTATAGAAAATGACTCAATAGTCTGGCAGCCCGTAGCCTTGTTCTTGATCAGTACAGTATAGGTTAAGGGGCCCAAGCCGGTGACGACATGACTTACACCAATTTGGGGTGACGTAAAAATATCATTACCCTCGTACCAGGTATATGTGAAGTTCCCAACTGGATCTCCTACGCCATCACCATCTGTGTCATTTACCACAGCGCGCAACTTTGCGTTCGGATTCTTACAGTTGTCGTAAGGATTTTCCAGTAATATGGTTACATCTACAGCTTGTACAATTTGATCAACAACTACCTGCACGGTATCTGAATTACAGCTGGCCGTTTTGTGAACGGCGTAAACTGTATACGTACCGGCTGGACGTCCACTGTAAACGGGCCCGACAAAATCAGCGCTGGCTATGGGTTTGGCGACAGCGCCAATGGACCAGTAAAAATCGAAATCTGTTGTGTTTTCTACCGCACCATCCTGAACAAAGGCTCTAACGGCACCATTATCAGGTGTAGTGCTTGGGTTACATTGTATGTTGTCTTGCACCTTAAGCGCTGTAAGGCTAACCGGCAAAGGAACTACAGGAGAAGAAATAATATTATTGTTATAATCACATTCAATAAAATTAGTATTTGGGAGTTTGATTGGTGTCGGTACCGTCGTTCCGCCATCATTTAGAACAATGTATAGGATAAAGGATGATCCCGGACCATTGACGGTAGCATTCGTGATGCTTTGAACATTGCCGACACCAAAACTATTGAGCGTAACGGTTATGGTATTCAGTTTAATTGCCCCTACTAAGGTAGGGTCACCATTGTAAAAAGTAATCGGAACATCTCCACTCAGTGAGACATCACCAAGGTTTGTAATCTGAAAAGAAACAGTAAAATTCCCATCAGGACAGGTCGGTGGGTTAACCGTTAATGAATTGTCTACATAGGCCAGGTCAGGGGAGGCATACTTTGGACAACCCAAGGAATTAAGATAAGGTGATTGATTAAGAAAACTATTCAGCGGACGATTTGCACCTACAGTACAGACATTTGAAGAGAAGACCAGGTGATGTTTTTGTTGTACCCTGGGAATACTCAGATCGTCGTTGACATTCACATTAAAATATCCATGTTGATTCCAGACCCTTCGGGCAGGCACCCAAGGCTCGGAACCCGAACGGAATACACGTACTTGTGAAAACTCGGCGTTTGAAATCGAACAGAAGTTAGACTCGTCTGCTTTGTAATAGTTAGGGTCAGTGGGGTCAGTAATGCCTCCGTTTTGAATAAAATCTATTGTGCGGCAGGTTACGCAAAGTTCAGTATTGCCGTCTGCGTCAACGTCGGCCACCACCGGATACTCCACGTTTGTTCTCGAAACACACGTCTGCTGTGTGAATATTGTTCCGTTGGTTCCATTAATGATATACACAAACTTTTCATCACGGTAAACAATTTCTGATTGACCATCACCATTAAAATCAAACAAGGTACAGCCTGTGTTTCCCGAGGTTTCTTCGTTCACAGTAACTTTCCACAGCAGCGTCATGTCTTCTTTGAGGGCATATAAGAATTTACCCGACACATAAGCTACGTTAAGCTTGCCATCACCATCCAGGTCCGCAATATTGACACGCCCGGTACCGCGGTGCCAGCCATTCGCGTAATACGTGCCGGTAGATGTTGGACACGCGTATATCGTGAAGTTTCCCGGAAGCGGGTCAGAATAGGTTTTGATAACATTGTTCTTCACGTCCCAAAAGAAGATTGTGGTATTGTTATCGTTGGTATTTAATCCGGAGGCAATGACGTCTAAAGAGCCATCCAGATTATAGTCAGCGATGCTGGTGGCATCGGTTGTAAATTTTTGAGCAAAGTTTGGTATTGTCTTTTCCGGGTTGATTGTACCTGCCCCGATATTGACGCTATAGATAATTCCACCTACCACCAATTCCAGGTTGTCATCGCGTATCGCATCGGTGAGTAAATGGGCATTTTTGGTTGCATCGTTTAGAATATCAACGGCAACGGGACCGCCGTTGAAAGTTGACCAATTCCCTGTTGGGGCAACTATTACAGCACCGGTGTTCGCGTTGTAGATCGCATTTCTTGCGTACAACTCAACTTTTCCGTCTCCATTAAAATCTGCCAGACCCATCATCCCGGGTGCATTGGGTAGTTGGGTAGACCATAACTCTGTCAGGTTGCAGTCATATGCATAAATCCTGTTGTTGGTGCCAATCACAAAAATCTCGGCGCAATTATCGTTGTCAATATTACCGATTAAAACGTCTGTAAAAGAGGGAGAATAATTTACCGATATTTCTTTTTGAATTGTGTTGACACCAGCAGTGTTATTACCATTTAAAATGAAAATCTTCCTCGAGTATTGGTTCGTCGTGATCATCTCGGGAATGCCATCACGGTCAATATCACCTACTACGGTTCGCCCTAAGTGAACCGCCGACCCATCTGGTGAAGCTGATTCAAGCGCCAACGTGAATTTTGGAAATTGAGAAGGTTTTGCCTCGCACAGCAGGTCATTCCCGACATACCCGCCATCACAAACAATATTATTTGCGCATTCATTGTCAAAACAATCGATGAAACCATCTAAGTCATCATCAATCCCGTTGGCGCAAATTTCCTGGGCGTAAATTGCTGTTGCACTTAAACTGATGCACAAGGTTAACAGGTACATGAGCCTCTTCATATTGAGCATATTTGAGTACAGTTTCTAAAAGTAATGCCTGTCTGGCACTATTCAATACGTATATTAACCAATACTTCCTATTGTAACCATCTATGTAAGGTTTCATAAATAGTTACTTGTTTGACTGCGGCTAACAAAAAACAGACCAATGCTAAAAACAGGTCTGCGGCTTCCAAAACCCTAACGAAGCAGTGTTATACTTCCCGTTCTGGGCTTGTTTTCTTCCCCTTCGCAGCGTATGATATAATAATACACTCCGTCCGGCAAACGATTCCCGCCATTGTAGGTGCCCTCCCAGTTGTTTTGATAAGGCTTAGCCCCGAATACCTTAACTCCTTTGTCATCATAAATATCGACTGCGCATTGTGGGTATAGGTCAATTTGCTCCACGATCCAATACTGCCCTACCGCATCGCCATTTGGGGAAAAGAAATTACTTGGCGTCAGCTTACTTGTAATGGATTCCCCTCTTACCTGTACCGCAACGGTCGCTATTCCCACACAGCCATTTGCATCCGTACCCGTAACGGTATAAGTGGTGGAAGTCAACGGTGTGGCAACCGGATCTGCCTGATCCGGTGTTGATAATGATTCTACAGGCTGCCAGCTGTAGTTCAAAAGACCAGTTGCTGAAAGCTGTGAGCTCTCGCCTTCAAGAATGACATCCGGTGTAGCCGTTGCCGTTGGCGTTGGTCCCTGCAGTGCGGCTATATCCTGAGTGGCTTTAAGATTACACCCATTGGCGGCGAGTACATCCACGCTATACAGGCCGGCTGCATTTATGGTTATGGTCGGACTTGTTTCTCCCGTGCTCCAGAGATACGACGTAAAGACATCACTTACCCCTAGCACAAGCGTGCCGTTGGTGCAAATTTCAAACTTATTGTCAACATTGGTTATACTAACTGCCGGGGCATCGGTTATGGTAATAGGCTTGGTCAAAGTAATGGGACAAGCATTGCCCGCGTAGGAAACCAATAGACTGACCGAGAAGGAACCTGCGGTAGCGTAGGTGTGTTTTGGGTCCTTATCAGTTGAGGAGTTGCCGTCACCAAAATTCCAGGCGTACGATGGTGTCGCCTGACTGTCCGACGTGGATTGATTCGTAAAACTTACTTCCTGGCCTTTGCAAGCAGTAGGGGGTAAGGTAAAGGCAGCTACCGGAGGAGATACAACTGTGAGGATCATGCTTTCGGAGGTTTTTACAGGGCAGCTTGGATTTGAAGATGTTGCCGTATAGTAATATTCACCCGAGACGTTGCGAATTATATTTGGATTTGTGGCGCCAGTTATTATTCCCGATGTCTTCTCAAACCATTGATAGGTAAAGCCTGCTACTGAAGGGAAGACGGACAGTGTTTTGAAATCGGGTAGGCAAACGAACGCGGATCCGGTAAATGAAACCTTGAAATCCGGTAAATCAACCGCCTCCACTAGCGTAGTATCTCTCCGTGCAACGCAACCACTTGCGGCCTTAACATTGACAACGTAAATTCCAGTATTTACCAGTTGAAAATTTGAAACCGGAGTGGGGTTCAGTCCAGTACCAGTATAATTATCAGGGCCAGACCATTCGTAGGTGAATCCTGCACCGAGGTCGTTGGATACCTGAAGGTTTAAGGTCTGGCCAATGCAGACTGGGCCATTGTTGACAGGAAGTGGATCGAGCGCGACACCCGGCGAAATAGTGACCTTTACCGTATTGGAAATCTCTTTGCAGGCACCACCTTCAGAAGTGGCAGTAACATAATAGTCTCCGGAGATAGCTGGTGTAAATTCGTTTGTGCCTGCAACGGTCGTACCGGTGGTAACGTTAGTCCAGTCATAGGTAACACCTCGTCCGTTGGTCGCCAACAAAGTCAAACCAAGACCACTGCAAACATTCAATGGTCCGGGTGGGGTCACTTCAGGAACCATGCATGTACTGTTCCTGAATATGGAAGCCTTCGATGCAGGCACATTCAGATTGTTATCGTCAATGGAGGTAAACGCAATATCGGGCTTGCCATCGGTATCCACATCGCATATGTTGATGTGTCGGTTAATGAATGTCGTTGGTTTAATGTATGCATCAAAGGAAAGGTTTCCGGCAGTACTTTTGTTATTCAATATCGTAAGAGACTTCTTTGTTATAGAAGCGATTACAATATCCGGTTTACCGTCACCATCAAGGTCACCGAAGTCAATACCCCAAGGTGTTGCATCTGTCGCGATACTGGGGCCAACGGCAAAAGCAATGGTACTGCCGGCGCTCTGATTCAGGAATAAGCCCACCTGGGAGGAAGTCAGTTTGGTAAAAGCGATGTCTGGCTTGCGGTCTCCATCGAGGTCGCCTACCCGTATATTCTTAATGGGAACGCCAACGGAAAGTGTCCTAATACTGCCGGCCGAATAAGCTCCTGGCGAGCTTTTATTCTCGATGACGTATATGTCAGAGTTGGTTTGAAACTGGCTGGTAATAATCTCTGGCAGGCCATCCCCGTTTAGATCCTCAACGGCGAGTCCTTCTGTACTCGCCGCGCCGGGAATTGTTATAAGAATCGGTGGTATTGGTGAGAAGGAAATGGAAGCCAATGTACTTTGGTTCACCAGTACTGCTACCGTATTACTTCCTTGTGCAGTTATTACAAGTTCAGGTTTACCATCAAGGTCTAGGTCGGCAATTTCAATACGCTTGGGTCTTTTTCCGGCGAGCGTAATGATGGACGGCGCTGAAAATGCAATGTTGCCAGGCCCGGAGCTATTATTTTTCATGACAAATATTTTGTCTGTCGTTCCACTTTCGGTGGCAATAAGATCCGGTTTGCCGTCGCCATTTAAGTCACCGCATTTTATGTGCAATGAGCGGGAGGCAATGTTCAGGGCAATCTTCGTGGGAAAAGAGACCACGCCAGGGGTTGAGTTGTTGGGAAATATATTTAGAAACGCAGTATTATCGTTTGCCGTAGCAATGTCTACTTTCTTATCCCCATCGAAATCACACATACAAAGATCATACAATCCTTCCTTTGTAGGAACCCCGGCAGGAAAGTCGAATTGGCCTTGCAGATTGGCTAACGCAAACCCTGGTGTACCCTTAAAATTGAGCAGAAATTGCTGCCGTGTGTATCCTGTTAGTCCGGTAGTCAGGTTAGTAACACCAATATCCTGGTAGGTGGTGCCAAAAGGAATCTTTACGGCCAACAACTGATCCGTAACCGATAGTATAGCGCCTCTGGATGCACCAAAAGTTATGGCTAGCCTGGTAGGATCTGCTCCAAAAAAGGAACCTGTCAAGGTGACAACCTCATCCATACTTCCGTTGACTTTATCAATAGATTTTATCTCCGGTTTTTGACCAAAAGTAGTGCAAAAACTTAACCCCCAAATGGCCAGGAGAAAGAGACGTTTTGTAACGATCGATAATAGTTTGTTCATGGTATCATAAATGCGTCAAATCCCTCAAAATGTAACCAAATCCCTACTTGGATATCGTTACAATGAGCACGCGCGCCTGTCTGAGCGGAGTATAGGTCTTTAAATTCTTAACTTCTTCTGATGCCTCGGCCGCCTTTAAGGTCTCCAGTACGTGCACGTAATATTTTTTATCCGCAGGATTATAGAATATATCGGCATTGAACTTTTCCTTGATTAATTTCTGCTTATAATCGTCTGCGGGCGTAAATTCATTGAATAACCTGACCACGACATAATATTTCTTACTAGCCTGACCTTCATCCTGGATGATTTGATCCGGGTCATCAACAGTTTCCTGGAATCTTGCGATGTGTTTTTCAGCAGGAGGTTGCGTCAACGTAGAGCGAAGCACCGGCGCAGGGCGTCTGAATTTCTTTGGCTGTCCTAATTTTAGACCCAAAACCACCTCATGTGTTCCCTGCGAAAACCCATTCTGAGGCTGATTTCCTGGCTCGTAAGAGTATCCAAAGACAAACCGTTGGGTGTGGATCCCAAGGTTACCCGTAAAACCGTAAGGGAGCCGATACGAGGCGCCTACCCAAAAATTTTGCGAGACGTTCAATTTCGTCAAGAACTCAAACTGGCTGTTTCCGAACTTCGAATACTTGTAGTTAAAATAAAACTCCAGCGGCGCAACAGACTCTTCAGTCTTAACTTTTTTTCGTATGCTGCCCGAACTTCTGCTCACCATCTGGCTTTCTAGTTTACGTTTATAGTAGATCGTTAGAAAGACATTATCGGTGGGTTTTACAGTAGTATTCGCGAAGTTTGCATCGCTGTTGAAAGTGGATGGGAATAATTGTGGCAATGAGATGCCTACGTTTAACCCGCCACCTGTGCGGTAAAGCATTCCAAAACTCGCGGCAGGTTGAATGTTATTGGCCAGATAATTTGCTATCGCTGGATCATTTGGATCCGTTATTTTTGTCAGGTCAATGCTATTGGAAATGGCCCCCCCTGAAAGTCCCATGAATAGCCAACTTTTTTGACCGGTAGGAATGCCGTAGGCATACGATAATGAAAAGTCGGTTGTATTGAGCAGGCCCCTTTTGTAGGACGTAATCTTACCCCCAATACCTGCGCGTGAATCATTCAGGAGCGTAGTGAAGGTCAAAGATGATAAGACCGGGGCACCCTCTACAGACATCCATTGCTGTCTATGCAGGGCATAAATTTCAGTGTACTCGGTGATCGCCTCAGCTGGATTGTATAAAAATGGGTTTAAGTAAAAGCTATTATAAACAGGGTAATTTTGTGCATGCACAGAAGTACAAGCCACACCCAATAGTAAACCGATGAAACAGTTAAAAAAATTGCGCATTCACGTGCATTAATATGGGCTAAAGCAAAAAAGTCACTAAAAAACATTTCGACTATCTTCGCCAGCTAAAAAATAGGAATCACCCTCTGTGACCTATCCTCAGAAAAGGCCGTTTTACTGAGAACTTACGAATATACGGTGTTTTTTCTTTTTATTGACACGCTATGTTCAGTAACTTGAGCGTTTAAACTTAATTTGGAGCGATTTTTTTAACGACCCTGAACGTGAAGGTATTTTCCTGCTTTGCATTCTTGCTAATGATTATGCTGAGTACACTCGCATTTTCGCAGATTCTTGTTGGGCCTGTAGCGGGCGCTAACTATTCGTGGACCTCTTTTGGTAACAAAGAATTAAAGGATGCTTATCGCGTTAGCCCCGTTTTCGGTTTCCACGTTGGAGGCCATGTAGCGTTCAAAGTTCAAAAACGGTTTTTTCTGCATGCTTCATTATTATACGCGTCTAAAGGGCGACTCTTGGAAGGCAAACTTGATACGAAACTCAGGAATTCTGTGCGCAACAATTATATTGATATGCCTATTAGTTATGCAGTGGATTTCAAAGGAAAGATTGGACGGAGTAAGGAATTCAAATATTTCCTGGGGATTGGACCAAATATAAGCTATTGGATTAACGGAAAGGGGACCCTTTATGATACTGATTTGGAGGAGAACAATCAGGGAGAGTTGTCCTACAAAACAGCATTCAAGAAAGCAGCGGTAAACCAGCAACCGGATGAGATGATCGTTGAGCAGCCAAACCGGTTTCAGCTTGGTTTGAACTTCATTGCCGGGATGGTGCTGGAGCCAGCCCCCAGGCAGCGAATGATAGTATCGGTACGGTATGAGTTAGGACATAGTTATGCAGCCAAAACAAATGGCATCTTTTTAGACACGTATTTTCAAGATCCCCTCCAATCCAGGAATCAGGGCTTTCGAATCTCTTTGGCCTACCTTGTTGACTTGAAGACGGAAGAAAGAAAGAAAGGCAAGAGTACAATTGACAAGCGGAAATCAAGGTAATGCCGAATTCCTAAAATCTAATTTGGTCTGCTTGAGATTCTGCTCATAGAGAAACAGTATGACACCATCTTTTAGCCCTACTTCTGGGACTAGAATACTGGATGCCCGGGCCCATTCCATCACCCTAAGGTATATGTCAGTAGCAGGAATAATAACGTCGGCCCGGTCTGGATTCATCTGGAGTTTGAAGATCCGGTCTTCAATTGAATGGCTTTTAATCATTGAAAGAATTTCTTGGATTTTTTTGCGCGAAATGGTTTTACCACGCCTTGCTTTCGCGAGGTCAAAGACTTTGCTGATGTTTCCGCCGGTGCCCACGGCTGTAACTTTTCCGTAATTTGGTTTAACGTTTTTTCTCACCCAGTGCTCCATATCTGTCCACGCTCCAGGTAAATCGGTATGCTCCAGAACCCGCACGGAGCCGACCCTAAACGATCTGCTCATTATTTTGTTACCATGAAAGAATAGGTTCAATTCGGTGCTTCCACCGCCAACATCAATGTGCAGGTAAGTCTTGTCTGAAAGGTATGAACTGATGGCACGGTTAATTAATTCAGCTTCTTTGTTTCCGTCGATGATATGGATGGTGATGCCGATTTCCTCCTGAACTTGCTGCACAAGTTCAGGACCGTTCTCTGATTCACGCAAGGCAGAAGTAGCGCAAAACATGTAGTCGGTCACGTCGTACAAATCAATCAGCAACCTAAAAGCGTGCATCAGTTTTTTAAATTTGACGATGCTGTCGTTACTGATTCTGCCTGAAGTGAATACGTCATGACCCAGGCGGAGCGGGAAACGAATGTATTCAAGTTTTTTAAATAGGATATCCGGGCCTTTACCCAGGATAGCTGAAACCTGGAAGCGGATGGCATTGGATCCAATGTCTATGGCGGCTAGTTTCATTATCCATTCAAATTTAAGGATTGCTTTTTATTTTAGGTACTTATTGTTTTTCTTTGCACCACTTATCCAGAAAGACTGAGGGATTGGGCCCGAAGACGTCTTAGCATCCTATTCCGAATCGACCGGAGTGTTGTGCTAAATCCCTTTCTCTCATTGGTTTGGGAGGAAAAGATAAGTAACCCACCTTACCGGGCTCTCTGGATAGATACCTAACGAAAAGGGGGCTTATGAAAATCGAGGAGATTTTGAAAGAAAGAATCCTGGTGCTGGATGGCGCTATGGGTACGATGATCCAACAACATGTTTTAACCGAAGAGGATTTCCGTGGTGAACGGTTTAAGGATCACCCATATCCCTTGAAGGGAAATAATGATTTACTTTCCATTACTCGGCCGGACATCATTAAGGACATTCACGGGCAGTATTTTGAAGCTGGTGCTGATATTGCAGAGACGAATACGTTCAGCGGAACTGCAATTGCACAAGCTGATTATCATTTGGAGGATATTATATATGAGTTGAATTTTCAATCTGCAAAAATTGCGAAGGAAGTAGCAGATGAATTCACGCGGAGAGAACCGCATAAACCCCGGTTTGTTGCCGGGGCGATGGGGCCAACAAACAAAACAGCATCACTTTCGCCAGATGTTAATAATCCAGGGTATCGTGCGATTACGTTTGATCAGCTTGTAGCAGCATTCAAAGAGCAAGCCAAGGCGCTGATAGACGGCGGCGTGGATATGCTACTATTGGAGACCATCATTGATACACTCAATGCAAAGGCGGCCTTGTTCGCAATTCAAACATTGTTTGAGGAAACTGGAAACCGTATTCCAATAATGGTTTCGGGCACGATCACCGATGCAAGTGGTAGAACGCTTTCAGGCCAGACTACAGAGGCCTTTTTAATTTCTGTATCACATGTTCCCCTTTTGAGTATCGGTCTGAATTGCGCCATGGGTGCTTCTATGTTACGACCTTACTTACAGGTTTTGAGCGAAAAGGCTCCGTTCTTTATAAGTGCCTATCCCAATGCCGGCCTGCCAAATGAGTTTGGTCAATATGATGAATCGGCTGAGCAAATGGGCGCCCAGGTGGAGGAATTCTTAAAAGAAGGTTTGGTGAATATTGTAGGTGGCTGTTGCGGGACTACAGCAGAACATATAAAAGTAATTGCGCGGTTGGCAGCACGTTACGCACCGCGCAAAGTTGAAAGTCAACTATCGACTGTAGATAGTAGATAGTCCATGGAGAATAGTAATGAAGTTACAATTTATGGAATTCACGTTAGGATCTTTAAAGGATCTGGAAAAGGCGTTTGATTTGTCAGGAAATGTTTCTGACATGTTGAAGGCCTTTCCGAAAAAGGAATTTTATTTTTTATACGGCCAACTGAAAAGTGCTGCTGGCTATTGATTGTCGACAACCCTATACATGAACCAAGCAAAAACATTTAAGCTAAGCGGATTAGAGGCGATTGAAATAACCGACCAATCCAATTTCGTCAATATCGGCGAGCGTACTAATGTTACCGGATCAGCAAAGTTCCTTAAGCTTATTAAGGAAGATAAGTTTGACGAGGCATTGGACGTAGCGTTGGACCAGGTGCGTGGTGGTGCTCAGGTCATCGATGTGAACATGGATGAAGGGATGATCGACTCGGAGGCGGCAATGGTGAAGTTTCTGAACCTGATGGCATCAGAACCTGAGATAGCCCGAATTCCGGTTATGGTGGATTCATCCAAATGGGAAGTTATCGAGGCCGGGTTGAAGTGCCTTCAGGGCAAGGGAATTGTGAACTCCATCAGCATGAAAAGTGGTGAGGAGGAATTTATCCGGCAGGCAAAACTTGTGAAGCGATATGGGGCAGCCGTTGTCGTGATGGCGTTTGACGAGCAGGGCCAGGCGGATACCTATGAACGCAGGATATCCATTTGCCGGCGCGCCTATGATATTCTGGTTGACGAGGTGAAATTTCCGCCAGAAGACATCATTTTCGATCCAAACATTTTTCCTGTAGCGACAGGCATTGAAGAGCATAGAAATTATGCTGTAGATTTTTTCCGGGCTGCTCAATGGATTAGACAGAATCTTGCGCATGCACATGTCAGTGGTGGAGTGAGCAATGTCTCTTTCAGTTTTCGCGGCAATCAGAAAGTGCGTGAAGCAATGCATGCCGCATTTCTATACCACGCTGTCAAGGCCGGTATGGATATGGGCATTGTAAATCCGGCGATGCTTGAAGTATACGATGCTGTTGAGAAAGATTTGCTGGAGCGCGTAGAGGATGTGCTGTTGAATAGACGTGATGATGCAACGGAACGGCTACTCGAGTACGCAGAGACTGTTAAGGGTTCTGCAAGGAAAAAGGAGGTTGACGATGCCTGGAGAAAAGGTACTGTTGAAGAAAGAATAACGCATGCGCTGGTAAAAGGAGTGATAGATTTTATTGATCTGGATACAGAAGAAGCGTACCAGAAGTATGAGAAACCCCTTGATGTTATTGAAGGACCCTTAATGGCGGGTATGAATGTGGTTGGAGATCTCTTTGGTGCGGGAAAAATGTTTTTACCACAGGTGGTAAAAAGTGCGCGTGTTATGAAAAAATCAGTGGCCTACCTTACGCCCTATCTGGAAGAAGAGAAGCGAAGAACCGGCGGTGCGGATAAGCCGGCGGCTAAAATCCTGATGGCTACTGTAAAAGGAGACGTGCATGACATCGGTAAGAATATTGTAGGCGTTGTATTGGCCTGCAATAACTATGATGTTGTTGATTTAGGTGTCATGGTGCCGTCTGAAAAAATTATCGAGGCAGCGAAGCGTGAAAAGGTTGACATGATTGGCCTGAGCGGTTTGATCACGCCTTCCCTCGAGGAGATGGTTCATATGGCAAAGGAGATGCAACGCGAAAAAATGGTCATGCCTTTGCTGATCGGTGGCGCGACAACATCCCGGATTCACACTGCTGTTAAAATTGATCCCGCCTATGACGGACCAGTTGTTCACGTTTTGGATGCCTCTCGAAGTGTACCCGTAGCCAGCGAGTTCATAAATCCGAAAACCTTTGGAAATATAAAAACACGCTTCAAGGATGAATATGCCAAGCTGCGGACGGACTATCATTTGCGAAAAGAGGAAAAGAACTACATCTCTTTGGCAGCGGCGCGAAAGAATCAGGTAAGTATTAATTGGCCTGAAGCGTCTATTGTCCGTCCGGCATTTTTGGGTACAAAAGCGTTCTTGAACTTTCCTTTGAATGAAATAAGAGATTATATAGACTGGACTCCCTTTTTTCAAACATGGATGCTCGCGGGAAGATATCCCGGGATTCTTACAGATGCGGTTGTGGGCAGTGAAGCAAAGAAGCTCTTTGATGACGCCCAGGAAATGCTTGATCAGATTATCAGGGAAAAGAGCCTTCAGGCAAATGGAATTGTCGGCTTTTATCCGGCGTCCGGGACTGCAACAGATGATGTGAACCTTTCTAAAAAAGAGGGTGAACCACCTTTTGCCACATTTCATTTTCTGCGCCAACAAAACAAAAAGGCACAGGGACTTCCCAACTTCTGTCTCTCAGATTTCATTGCTCCGGAGACATCCGGAAGACAAGATTATATCGGCATGTTTGCCGTAACGGCAGGTATAGGTATTGAAACGCTCATTGCAAAATTCAAGGCCAATCACGATGACTATTCTGAAATTATGGTAAAAGCATTGGCTGATCGTTTGGCTGAAGCCTTTGCCGAATGCTTACATGCGATGGTTCGAAAAGAACTTTGGGGTTATGCAGCGGATGAAAAGCTTGCCAACAGTGAGCTTATCGCAGAAAAGTATCAGGGTATCCGTCCAGCACCAGGATATCCTGCTTGCCCTGATCATACGGAGAAAGGAATTCTCTTCGATATACTGGATGTTGAAAATACAGTTGGCATAAAGCTAACGGAGTCCTATGCAATGTATCCGGCATCCTCAGTCAGCGGATTTTATTTTGCGAATTCGGATGCTAAATATTTCGGTTTGGGCAAGATCGAAAAGGATCAGGTCGAAGAATATGCAAACCGAAAAGGAATGTCTGTTGAGGAGATGGAGAAGTGGTTGTCACCGAATCTGGCCTATGACAATTAATATTGGATTACCGCCCTTCAATTGAAGGGTAATAAATAGAAAGTAACAAAAGGACAATAGACGAGCAAAATGAAAGTAACAGAGCACTTAAAAAGCGCAAAAGGCAAGACCCTTTTTACTATAGAAATCCTTCCTCCTTTGAAGGGAGAGAATATACGTTCCCTTTTTGACAATATGGATCCGTTGATGGAGTTCAAACCACCGTTCATTGATGTTACGTACCATCGCGAAGAATACGTTTACAAAAAGATGGAGAGCGGTCTGCTTGAAAAAAGATCAACGCGCAAGAGACCAGGAACAGTGGGTATCTGTGCCGCCATTCAAAATAATTACAAAATCGATACTGTGCCCCATATTATCTGTGGTGGATTCACACGTGAAGAGACAGAGAATGCATTGATCGATCTTCATTTCCTGGGTATAGATAATGTGTTGGTGCTTCAAGGTGATGCCATTAAAACCGAATCGCGTTTCATTCCCGAACCTGATGGCTACCGGTACGCATCAGAGTTGCTCCAGCAAGTAGGTAGAATGAACAAAGGACTTTATTTGGATGAAGAACTCCAAAATACCTCGCCTACCCATTTTTGTATTGGCGTTGCGGGTTACCCGGAAAAACATTTTTCTGCGCCAAATCTAAAAGCTGATTTGAAATATTTAAAGCTAAAAGTCGATTTGGGGGCTGAGTATATTGTAACGCAGATGTTTTTTGATAATCAGAAATACTTTGATTTTGTTGATGAGTGCAGAAAAGCGGACATTCACGTGCCAATCATTCCTGGCATAAAGCCCATTACCGGCAAAGGTCAGCTCACGATGTTGCCCAAGACCTTTCATATCGATATACCGGAGGAATTATCGGAAGCCGTTGAAAAGTGCAATGACAATACGGCAGTAAAGGAAGTTGGAATCGAATGGTGCATCCAACAATCAAAAGAGCTTATCAAAAATAACGTTCCAACGTTGCACTTCTATTCCATGGGTAAGTCAGATCCTATTCTTAGGATAGCGAAAGCTTTGTTCTGATTTCTTTCCGGCGAGGTTTTTACAGCCTTGACATGCTCAGCATGGCGCACAACACGTGTGTCCGCTGCCGGACGTTTTCGTCCGTTTCCAAACTTTCTATACCGGAACACCTTCTGATATTAGCCTGGAATGCACATGAATCTGTGGCATCTGGATTGTATTCTGGGATATAAATGCTGTTGAGCACTTAAACAGGGAGCAATATATGCTTTATAACTATTTAAATATTGCACTGAGAAATCTGCTAAAGAACAGGGTCCACACATTCATTAATGTTTTTGGACTTTCTTTTGGTATAGCCAGTGTATTCCTGATTTCGATTTATATTAATCACGAACTGAGCTACGATAAATTCCATCATCAACCTGAGGATCTCTACAGAATTACCTGGGAAGATGACAACCCGCAAACCCGAACGCCGCATCCTATGGCGCTGGCGTTGGTAAATGATTTTCCTGAAGTAGAAAGTGCCGTAAGTTTAAGTCCATTATGGGCGGCTGGCCTGACAAGAGAAACTCACTCGCTGAGGCATCCACAGAAACAAGAACGGTATGACGAGTCGAACATTCTTTCGGTTGATACGACCTTTTTCAAGGTATTCGACTTCCCCATCCTGAAAGGTGATCCGAAAACAGCATTAAAAAAGCTTAATGGCATACTCATTTCTGAATCTATGGCAAGGAAATATTTTGGTAGCGAAGACCCTATCGGGAAGCATCTTGCTGTTGATTCTGCATCCGACCTGGTGGAGGTCGTTGCTGTTTTCAAGGATGTTCCGCCCAATTCGCATTTCCATTTCGATTTCCTGGTTTCCTATCTTCGCGAAAAATCATTCGATCCTGAGTCCAAGTATTATTCGTGGGGTGACTTTGGTCATTTTAACTATGTTCGTCTGAAACATGGAGCAGACGCTAAAAAGCTTGAAGGCAAACTCATGGAGTGGGTTGGAAAATATATCGATGTTTCTGCTGAGGATTATAGATCATATGCAGCGCAACACTATGGGTTCAGACTTCAACCAGTTAAAGATATTCATCTGCGAAGCAAATTGCGTTGGGAACTGGAGGCGAATGGAAATATAGAATATGTATATATTCTGGCAGCGGCTGCGCTTTTTACACTCATCATCGCCTGTGTTAATTTTATGAACCTCACGACCGCCAAATCGGCTGAACGCGCCAAAGAGATCGGTGTCCGGAAAACTATGGGGGCACTTCGAACACAACTTTCTTTTCAGTTCTTGATCGAGTCCGTTATAATAGCATTATTTGCAGTATTAATTTCTGTCCTGATCATTGAAAGCTCGCTACCGTATTTCAATTATTTAACCGGAATTCATTTTGAAGTGCATTACGCACAATACCTGCCAATCCTTTTGGGCGTGGCTATTGTTATTGGGATAATTTCGGGAATCTACCCGGCACTTTACCTATCTGCTGTGAAGCCAGGTGTGATTTTAAAAGGAAAGCTGATTCAAACGCCAAAAGGCTCCTCTTTGCGCAAGGCGCTCATCGTAGTGCAATTCTCAATTTCGATGACCCTGATTTCAGCAGCATTTATTATTAATAAGCAGTTGAATTACCTCCAGCACAAGAACCTTGGGTTCGGCAAAGAGGAAGTAATTGTCATTCCCATCAAGAACCAAGATGGACTTTACCGTTTCGATGCGTTTCGAAATGAAATGCTGCGCACCGACGGTGTGTCCGCTGTTTCGGCAAGTTCCAATATTCCGGGAAAGCAGTTTAACCAAAATTCCATCGCCTTGGTTCAGCATCCCGAGTACACCGTTAATTCTTCTGAGGCACTTGTGGATTATGATTTTTTCAAATCGCTTGGCATTGGGATTGTTGAGGGCCGCTTTTTTATGCGCGAAAACATATCGGACAACAGAATGATCATACTCAATGAAACCGCCGCCAGGCAATTGAGTCCATCGGGTTCGGTTGTAGGCAAGGAAATAATATGGAACACGGATCCTGAATCCATTCGCGGAACAGTTATTGGCGTGGTCAGAGATTTCAATTTTCAATCCCTTCACGAGCCGATACGGCCACTCTTATTTGCGTTGTCGAACCATAGTTTTAGTTATATATTGATCAACGTGAACACTGAAAACTTTGCCGAGAGGATTTCAGCAATTGAAAAGGTCTATCATGAATTCGAGCCAACGTATGGATTTGAATTTGCTTTTCTGGAAGATCAGCTTAATCGGCAATATGCTGCCGAAGAAAAGACAGGAAGTATTTTAAGTGTGTTCTCTTTTATCGCATTACTCATTGCCTGCTTCGGCTTGTTCGGCATGGCGATGCTGCTCTTCTACCAAAAGATAAAGGAAATTGGCGTGCGAAAGGTGCTTGGGGCTTCACCTTACAGCCTGTTAGTGCTGTTGCTGGGTGGCTTCACAAAACTGATTCTGATAGCCATCGCCATAGCAACGCCAATCTCATGGTATATCATGGACAACTGGCTGAATAACTTCAGTTACCAGGTCAAGATTCAACCGCCGGTTTTCATTTTCTCTGGTTTTGTCCTGGTACTTGTCTCCTGGATCACCTTGAGCTATTTCACAATAAGGGCTTCACAGCTCAATCCTGCTGAAGTATTGAAAAGTGAATAGTACAAATGGTATAAAGGAAAAGAAGCCGGCTACATGCCAGCTTCTTAACAACCCTACACAACCTATCAAATATTAATCGTCATCAAATTCGTCGTTATGGTCATTATCCTCGCCTGCATGGCAGGATTTGTCAAACATCGACAAAATCTTTTCTGTGATTTTCGAATTCGAAGTGTCATTGATCCTGATCACGCCATCCTGGTCT
>JAOUDZ010000049.1 GCA_029858965.1 Cyclobacteriaceae bacterium | reverse complement strand
AGCAGTGGTTTTCGGAGCAGCCGTTATCGGAGCAGTAGTCTTCGGAGTAGCCGTTATCGGAGCAGTAGTTTTTGGAGCAGCAGGAACTTTTGGGGCTTCACCCGGCCTCGGATTGGTAGGTACAGGCGGTGGTGGCGTTGTGCTTTGATGCTCAGCCGCTGCGGACCCGCGCGTTGTGTTAGGAGGGTTGGCAGCTGCCGGGATGATGACCGAAGCGATGTCAAGGCCAGGTTCGATAAAGGTGAGCGTATAGATTTCCGCATTACCTTCTTCGCGCAAAGTTGAGAAATAAGCCCTTTTTCTATCTTCTGAAATAGAGAAAAAGCTATCGTCTTCAATCGAGTTTATGGGGTAGCCCATATTTACGGGTTTCTGCCATTTTCCATCTTTGAGTTCACTTTTGAAGATATCTGTGCCACCCATAGACGGATGGCCATCAGATGAAAAGTAGAGTACAGAGCCATCCGGATCAAGTGAAGGGGAATCTTCTCTGCCGGGTGTGTTTATTGTGGGGCCGAGATTTTCTGCCTTTCCCCAATCGCCTGTCTCTTCCATCTCGCTAACATAGATGTCAAGGTTCCCCATTCCTCCTGGCCTGTTGCTGGAGAAAAAAAGCTTCTTGCCATCGCTCGTCAGAAAAGCTGAAGTCTCCCAAAAAAAGGGGGTGTTGATGTTTTCATTTAAAGGTATAGGCTTTGTCCAGTCTTCTCCGTCACGTTTTGACACATAAATATCGCCTCCACCATACTCATAATAAAGCAGCAGTGTATTGCCATCAGGAGATAAAGATGCTGCGGCATCATTGAACCTGATATTGATTTTAGGGCTGATTTTTTTTGGCATGGTCCATTCGCCATTTACTTTCTTGGTAATGTAGATGTCTTCAAAATTGGGTAATGATTTATCCGATGCATCCGGATCTGGCCGGTTAGAGGTAAAAACCATCGTATTTCCATCCAGCGATACCAATGGAGAGTATTCGTGAAATGAAGAGTTAATAACCTTGCCCACATTTTCGACGACAACATTTGAGGGGATACGGCTTAGTGAGTCGGCAAATTGAATCTGGCGAATTCTTTTATCGATATCCCCTGCCAAATTCGGGTTTCTGCGCTTAAATTCCTCAAAGAATTCTTTTGCCTTTTCGAATTGCCTGTTGCTTTGATATGACAGCCCTAAATAGTAATACAAGTATGGATCAATAGAAGGGTTCAATGTGAAGGCCGTTTGCAAATACCGAAGTGACTCAGTTTTATTTGGCAGAAAAAGATAGGTTAGGCCTGCCCGGAAATTTAGCCACGCATCCTTGGGATATAACCGCAGCCCGTCCATATAGGTTTTGAGGGCATTTGTATATTCTTTTGCGGCGTACTGGCCGTCTCCTTTTGTGGTAAATTCTTTAAGGCTCTGTCCATAGCAGGTCAGGACAAAAAAAAGTAAGAACAAAATCGCTGATATTTTTTTACGCATCGATTAACTATGATGAAGTCTTTTCTGATTAATTATTATTTGATGTATTCAACCTATAATGAATAATATGTCTTTGCACCGAACTGGCATTTCAAATCCCAATACTATTTTGATTTGTATTTCTTCTTCACGTCATGAATGGCGTCTAATAATCCATCCGTGTATGCGTCATTTGTAATCTCCCAGAACATGATTCCGTTCAAGTGATTATCTGCAACGTACTTAGTCTTTAATTCCATTGAACGTCTGTTGTCATAGGTTAAAAAGAGTTTCTCTGCTGCATTGTATTGATATGGAGCTTTGGCAACGTCATCCCAATATGGAACAAATCCTCTTTCTTTTGATATTTCAGTCTTTATTTTCTTATAGCTAATCCCCATTTTGAATTTTCCAGGCTGATACAATCCATTATGCTCTGCAGGAACATTCTCCCACATTCTCCCATAAAAGGCCGCACCAATGACCAATTTATTTGCAGGAATACCAATCTTGATAAGGTGCTTTACCGCATTGTCGGTAGATTCCTGCTGACCTGGTGAACTGTACAAAGCGGTGTGATGTCCGGTCATGGTTGAGTTTCCATTAACAAGGTCGTAGGTCATCAGGTTGACGCGATCTACGACTGGCATTACGTCCTTCCATGAAACGGATTCATCCAGAAATTTTTGAAATCCGCCGGCAGCAAAACTTATCTCATAATCGTTTCCCAGTGTGGTTCTTAGCGTACGCACGAGTTCAGTAAAGTTTTGTTTGTCAGCCGCCATATATTTATGGCCTGGATAGCCTTGTATCGTTGGATATTCCCAGTCCAGGTCAATACCATCGGACTTAAAGAACTTATTTAATGCCAAAACCGATTGCGCGAACGCTTCCCTGCCTTCCACTGTGGAAAAGACATCGGAGCAACTGGCGCATCCACCCCAACCACCGAGAGAGAGCAAAACTTTCAAAGCAGGATTCCTTTTCTTGAGGGCGACAAGGTTCGAGAGGGTGGTGGCGTCACGGCTGTCATCTACTTGTAAAGTGTTGCCTTTAAGGTGACAAAAGCTAAAAATGACGTGCGTCAATTTTTCTACGGCAATACTATCTACCGTTTCTGGTCCACCAAAATAATAGGCGATCACTGTGAATTTATTGGTCGACTGGGCCTGACATGCGGTGATTAGCAAGCCGAATATGAGCAGGAGCTGGGTAGATTTGGCCTTTAAGTACATATAGACAATCAAACAATCGAGCTTGCGTTCAGATTTCAAGCGCTTACAAATTAAGCTTTCTCCAAGTGATAATGAAAAGAGATTGCGAACTCATTTTATTTTTTTTGAATTATCGCTGCTCAGGCTGAAAACGGTAATGAAAGAAAGGGCCATCTCAATTTGAAACGGATCATCCTGAATTTCTGTCCATTCTGATTTGAAACGCTGAACTTGTGGACAGTGAACTGTAAACTAATTCTTACCTTTGCGCCTAAATTTATACGTTTTGAACTACCTGTCTGCCGAGTTGATTGCCAAAACCTACGATGACCGTTGGTTATTTAAAGATGTTTCCCTGGGAATCGCACAGGGCGAAAAGTTGGCGCTTGTGGGGAATAACGGTGTCGGTAAATCCACTTTATTAAAAATACTGACAGGTGAGATACAGCCTGATATTGGCAAGGTTAGTATACGGGACGGAATAAGACTGGGTTTTCTCACTCAGCAGCCCGGTGTGGATGGGCAACTTACGGTGAAAGACGTGTTATTTAGCGATTCAAATGAAATCGCCAAAGTGGTGAAGGAATATGAAGACTGTATTCATCATCCGGATACTTCGCCTGAAAGAATGCAGGCGGTATTGGAGAGAATGGAAGAGTTGAATGCGTGGGACTATGAGAATAAAGTACACGAGATAATTGAAAAGCTCGGCGTGCCAGACATCGATAAGCGGTTTGGTGAACTCTCAGGAGGGCAAAAGAAGCGGATCTTCCTTGCTCAGCTGCTGCTACTGGAACCAGATCTCATTATTATGGATGAGCCAACCAACCACCTGGACCTCACAGCGATTGAGTGGCTTGAGAACTATCTATCTGGCCAAAATATCACGCTGATCATGGTAACACACGACAGGTATTTTCTGGACAATGTTGCCACTGAGATCATTGAGCTCGACCGTGGTCAGCTATTTCGATACAAGGGGAAGTATGCTTATTTCCTGGAGAAAAAGGCGGAAAGAGAAGAGATACTAAAAGTTGAAGTAACAAAGGCTAAAAACCTATTAAAGAAGGAATTAGAATGGATGCGACGTCAGCCACGGGCGCGCGGAACCAAAGCCAAGTATCGTGTGGACGCTTATTATGAATTGGAAAAAAAGGCGTCACAGGATTTAAAAAAAGACAGGCTGGAACTCGATATCAGAGAAGCACGGCAAGGCGGTAAAATCCTTGAAGTAGAACACATCTCAAAGAATTTTGGCGACCTGGCCATCGTAACCGACTTCTCCTATGTTTTTAAGAAAAAGGATCGCATTGGTGTTGTTGGAAAGAACGGGATTGGAAAGTCCACTTTCTTGGACATGATCGTCGGCAAGCTCAAACCGGATTCAGGGGAGGTAATGCCTGGACTTACGACGAAGTATGGTTATTTCACGCAGGAATCCATTGCACTGAATCCCGGCAATCGGCTCATTGATGAGGTAAAGGAGATTGCGGAATTTATCACACTGGCGGATGGTACCCAGGTTTCGGCTTCTAAATTCCTTGACATTTTCCTATTCCCCCCTGAGAAGCAGTATAACTATGTTGACAAGCTTAGTGGGGGAGAAAAGAAGCGTTTACAATTGCTCAAGCTTCTGGTTACAAATCCTAACTTCCTCATTTTAGATGAGCCTACGAATGATTTTGATATTGATACACTGAATGTGTTGGAAGATTTCCTGGAGAAGTTCTCAGGTTGCTTATTGCTTGTTTCGCATGACCGATACTTCATGGATCACCTTGTAGATCAACTTTTTATTTTTGAGGGGGATGGCAAAATCCGGTTGTTCAATGGCAATTATTCCGACTACAGGGATTGGCTTGATCAGCAAGAGCTCAAAATCAAGGGAAAACCGACAAAGCAGGTGGTTACGGAAAAGGGGCAAACTGAGGACAAGCGAAAGGTAAGTTTCAAAGAGAAGCAGGAATACGAAAAACTTCAGCAGGAAATTGAATTGCTTGAAAAAAGGAAGGAGGAGATCACAGGCTTGCTTACCGGAGGGTCCACTGATCACGCGGAATTACAAAAATGGGCACAGGAAGTTCAGGATATTACCACTGCTATTGATGAAAAGTCCTTGCGATGGTTGGTGTTGGCGGAGATTGTTGATTAGCGCCAGCGCGGAAATAGGCGAAAAAATGGATGCTGAAATTAGTCTACGTTTTGGTTTTCTGCTTAAAATTTGCCGACCATTCGTGTAATTTGAATCTAAAATTCATTGAAAAGCCTAATTTTGATCAAATTTTAATTGATTATGAATTTGAACGTGGATGCTGAGAAGGAAAATACTTACGATGCCATTGTAGTAGGCACGGGTATCAGTGGCGGGTGGGCTGCGAAGGAGCTTACTGAAAAAGGTTTGAAAACGTTGGTACTGGAGCGGGGAAGGATGGTGAAGCATCCCGATTACCCGACGGCCACCAAAGATCCATGGGATTTTGCCTATGGAGAAAGGCCAACGCAGGAAGATTTGAAACAACAGGGAGTTCAGGCACGTACTGGCTACACAATAAAACAGGGTACAAAGCATTGGTTTGTTAACGACTTGGAAAATCCGTATACAGAAGTAAATCGCTTTGATTGGATGCGGGGATATCATGTTGGTGGCAGGTCATTAACCTGGGGGCGACAGAGCTACAGGCTAAGTGATCTGGATTTCGAAGCCAATGCCAAGGATGGTATTGCAGTTGACTGGCCTGTTCGTTACAAGGATATTTCACCGTGGTATGACTATGTGGAATCCTTTATCGGGGTTAGCGGACAGGCTGAGGGCGTACCGCAACTTCCTGATGGAAAATTCCTTCCTCCCATGGAACTAAATTGTGTTGAGTTAGAATTGAAGAAGTCTGTCAAGAATAAATTTAACAGGCTTATCACCATCGGAAGGACAGCACATGCAACCGCGCCCCTTCTGCATAGCCCGCAACGTGGAACCTGTCAGTTTAGGAATCTCTGTTCGCGAGGATGTCCGTATGGAGGCTATTTCAGTAGCAATTCTTCTACACTTCCAGCCGCAGAGAAAACCGGGAATATGACATTGAGGCCAAATTCTATTGTATATGAATTGATTTATGACGAGAAAAAAGGTAAAGCCACGGGTGTAAAAGTATTGGATGGTGAAACGGGAGAGCAGACAGAATTTTTTGCCAAGGTAATATTCCTTTGTGCCTCAACCTTCGGGTCCACATTCATCATGATGAATTCGATCAGCAACCGTTTCCCAAATGGGTTTGGAAATGATAGCGGCGAATTGGGGCACAATATAATGGATCACCATCTCAGCGTTGGAGCGGAGGCAGATGTAGAAGGGTTTGAAGATCAATATTACTCCGGAAGAAGAGCGAATGGTTATTATGTGCCCCGCTATCGTAACATCGGTAGCGATAAGCGTGATTACATCAGAGGGTTCGGTTACCAGGGTAGTGCAAGCCGCCAGGGATGGGCTAGCGTAGTAGGCGAACTCAATATCGGGGCGGATCTTAAAAGTGCAGTCTCATCACCGGGAAAATGGACGGTTGGAATGGGCGGGTTTGGAGAAATCCTTCCTTATTATGAGAACTTTGTTGTAATTAACAAGGAGAAGAAAGATAAATATGGATTATCAACGCTTACGTTCGATGCGATACTGCGCGAAAATGAATTGAAAATGCGGAAGGATATGGCCGCTGATGCCGCAGAGATGCTGGATGCAGCTGGATTTAAGAATGTTAGAACATACGACAAGAAGATCGGTGTTGGACTTGGAATTCATGAGATGGGTACAGCCAGAATGGGCAAAGATCCAAAGACCTCTGTGCTCAACAAATGGAACCAGGTTCATGCATGCAAAAATGTATTTGTCACGGATGGCTCATTCATGACTTCGTCGGCTGCTCATAACCCATCGCTCGGCTATATGGCTTTTACGGCCAGAGCTGTTGATTATGCAGTAGGTGAATTAAAAAAGAACAATATTTAGTAGATTCAAACATACATCACTATGGATCGCAGAGAAGCACTTAAACGCACGGCTTGGATAATGGGAGGGGCGGTTTCAGCGCCCGCTATTGCAGGTATTCTGAAAGGCTGCGCAGCCAAACCTACCATTGGGTGGAAACCAGTTTTCCTGACTATGGATCAGGGTATATTGGTAAGCCAGGTTGCTGAAATAATCATTCCTAAAACAGATACTCCCGGGGCCATTGATACGGGTGTTCCGGGTTTCATTGACTTGATGTTAAAAGATACGTACACGAAAGAGGATCAGGATTATTACCTCGCTGGTCTTAATGCTTTTGATGAAGAGGCAAAGAAGCAGCATGGTGATCCCTTCATTGAACTAAGTGCTGAAAAACAGGAAGCTTTTGTTAAAAAGGTTCACGATGCGGCCGTGGTGGATGCCAAGAACAAGAAAGGTGAGCCGAAGCGACCTTTTATTCTAATGACAAAGGAGCTCACAATGCTTGGGTTTTTTACATCTGAGCCTGGTGCAACCCAGGTGCTGCAATACGTTGCAGTTCCCGGTTCCTATCACGGATGCATTCCCTTGGCTGAAGCCGGTAATGGAAAAACCTGGGCCACATAGTGTGTTAAGTAAGTATCACCAATCACCAGCATAAAAAACCCGGTCCTTCAAGGACCGGGTTTTTTCTTTTTACCCAATATTGGTTATTTGTTGGGAGGGTTAATCATAATATGCGCGCGATGCGTTCCAGGGTCCATAATCCATGGCATGCCTGGCGCTTCTGGTTTTAGTGGCAATCCGGTACTTTCAGACGTAGCATAAGGGATATAAACAACGTATCTCAGGTTTCCTCCTGTTACTTCGCCTGTGGTGCGATTAAATTGTTCATCCGGGGCGGAATATACGAACAGCGTTGCCGGTTGTTTTGGCATGTTGAGTTTGCCGGCTTTAACTTCAGCTTCGCGGATGTCGAAGATATCCTTATTACTCTTTCCTTCTTTTTTCAATTCACGACCACGACTCATAAATGGTTCGAGATCTTTCTGATAACACGATACGTTAAGACCTTCCTTGGTAGGATCATCAGCCAGGCATACCATCTCATTTTCGCCTTGACGCAATACTACAAATTCACCTTTCTCAGAATAACCGTATACCATGGCTTTATCGCGTAGTGCTTCCGGGGCGGCAAGCACCGCTGTACTGACCTGAACATCTTTTGAGGGAATAGACTGCGCATAACATGTGCCTCCACACGCTGCAGCTATACAAATAAATAGTAGTTTTCTCATAATCATATAGTTTAAGTAAAAGTTGGTGTTTAGTTGTTTTTAATACCACATTTTATGCCAATTCTTTTCAGTATTACCATCCAATGCCATAGTCTTCACCATGGTTGCTGGATCCTCCCCAAAAGCTTCCATGTTCCCAGTCGAAGTAGATCGCGTTGATCGGACCACTTGTTCGTTCCTGATATGAAAGTTTGTATCCCATCCGTGTCAAATCCTTCCTGATCCAAGGGGGCATTGCATTGTTGAGCGTAAGTGCACCCGGTGCCTTTTCATGGTTGCCAAAACTAGAATACATTTGAAAAGTCTTGAAACTCGGTGCTTCGCATGCTTCCTGTACCGTCATGCCAAATTCTACCACATTCAGGAAGAATTGAAGCAGCAACTGATCCTGCTCATCACCTGCTTGTTTTGCAAAAGACAGGAATGGCTTACCATCCTTCAATGCCATGCTGGGTGTTAAGGTTACGCGAGGACGCTTGCCAGGCTCCACAACATTAAAAGGGTTTTCTTTGGCATCCAGCACAAATGACTGCATACGTTGGCTCATACCCACCCCGGTGTTTCCGGCAATACAGGATGGAACCCATCCACCACTTGGAGTAATGGAGACCACCCAACCTTCCTTGTCTGCCGCTTCAACAGAGGTGGTACCTGCTGCAAAATCATTGAGAAATTTCTCAGTTAAGGGGTTTCCTGCTTGATTGAGTAACGCCTGGCTGCCCCATGTCTTTAGCAAATCCGTATAAGGATTTTGCTTTCCCTCAAATGGATATGGATCACCGGGGCCGGTGGCGAGATTGTTCATTTCCCAGTTGATTTGCTTAGTTCTTTCTTTTGCATATTCTTTGGACAGCAGACCTTTCATCGGTTCTTCCGGTGCGAACGCGGGATCGCCATAGTAGAAATCACGGTCCGCGTAAGCCAGGTTCATGGCCTGGTATAAAGTATGGACGTATTTTGTAGAATTATAACCCATGCCTTTCAGATCAAAGTTCTCAAGGATGTTAAGCGTTTGCAGCATAACCGGACCCTGCGTCCACTGTTGAAGCTTGTATACATCAATGCCCCGGTAGGAAGTCATCATTGGCGCTTCGATCTTAACTTTCCAATTGGCCAGATCCTGTTCGGTTATCAGTCCGCCTTGTTCCTGGCATCCCCTCGCAATTTCCTTCGCGATATCACCTTTATAAAATCGGTCATAAGCGGCGTAAATGGCCTCCTTTCTGGTTCTACCTTTCTTGAGTGCCTGCTGTTCGCGCTCAACCAATTTCTGAAGTGTGGACAGTAAGTCTTTTTGTACAAAGATTTCTCCTGCGTCAGGCGCTTCTCTCTTTGCGCCTGGGTGTGTCAAAAAAACTTTTGTAGAGTAAGGCCATTTCTTGATTTCTGCTTTGCCACCCTCTATGGAGTTTGCTGTCTGAGCCTCAATAGGGTATCCCTCGGCCAATTCCATTGCCGGTGCGAGCACATCTTTCAAGCTCATTGTTCCATATTCGGCAAGCATCGTCATCAGGCCTCCGGGTGTGCCAGGGGTCACAGCGGCAAGCGCGCCATATTCTGGCGGATACTTCATTCCTTTGCTTTTGAAAAAATCTGCGGTTGCTCCGGTAGGTGCCACGCCCAATGCGTTAATAGCGATAACTTTCTTCGTATTGGGATTGTAAATTAATGCCTGTGTCTCTCCGCCCCAGGCAAGGGCGTCCCACATGGTGCAAGTGGCTGCCAGCATTGCGCAGGAGGCATCAACTGCATTTCCCCCTTTGTTGAAAATCATTGCCCCGGCTGTCGCTGCGAGGGGTTTACCGGTTATAGCCATCCAATTTTTGCCATGAAGGGGAGGCTTTTGCGTATGAAGGGGTAGATTATTGAAAGATTGTCCCATCCCAGTGGCCGAAATAAGCAGAAGGCACACCAGGGGTATATGTTTTTTCACGGCTCAGGGCTTTGGTTATCCAAATATAAGGTTCTGCTGCTAACTTTTTTGCGCAAATTTGTACTGATCTTGGTATTGTCCCGGATGTGGTTTTACGAAATGGAATAGGGCATAGTGTCTAATGTCTAGGGTATGAGGTCTAGTGTCCAGGGAGATTACAGCAATGAGATGATTTCTAGCGGTATTCGCATTGGACGCAGGCTTTTGGCGTCAAGGAGGCACCACGTGGTTTTTGCCTCTGCCAGCACTTTGGGGCCAACCAGTAATTTGACGAAACGATCAAAGCGTGCGCCATGAAATTCACCAACCCAGGTAATTCCGGTTATCTGATCCTGAAGAAAGGCCGGATTTTTATAATCGATCTCATGCCGCAAAACAACCCATGAATATTTTGACCTCAATTCTTGTGTGGCAGAATGGTTCCAATGTGCTGAAGCAACTTCCTGCACCCAGCGAACATATACAACGTTGTTTACATGGCCCATATCATCAATATCGGAAGGGATTACCCGCAAGAAATGCTCAAAGGGATTCCTGGTCTTCAAATGGAATTGGTTTGTTTATATCCTCAAGGTAGTTGTATTCTCAACAGATAGAAAGCACGAGGAATATTCAACATTACATTTTACGGAAGGAATGATGACCTTTGTCATCAGGCAATGCGCGTAAGCAAAAGACAACAATTTTGAAATACATTTCCCGCACGGTCTGGACACTATCTTTGGTGAGTTTGTTCACTGATACTGCCAGTGAAATGCTTTATCCAATTATGCCAATTTATCTGAGGACTATTGGCTTTTCAATCGTGTTGATTGGTGTTCTTGAAGGCATTGCTGAGGCTACGGCTGGATTAAGCAAGGGATATTTTGGTAAACTTTCTGATGTTTCAGGTAAACGCGTTCCATTTGTTCGACTGGGTTATGCCTTAAGCGCACTATCCAAACCTATGATGGCTGTGTTTGTGTACCCACTTTGGGTTTTTTTCTCCAGAACAGCAGACCGCTTTGGAAAGGGAATAAGGACGGGTGCGCGCGACGCGATGCTTTCCGAAGAGGCAACACTGGAAACAAAAGGGAGAGTTTTTGGTTTTCATCGCAGCATGGACACCTTGGGTGCGGTACTCGGACCGTTGTCTGCGTTGGTCTATTTATATTTTTTTCCTGAAGATTACAGGACATTGTTTTTTATCGCTTTTATTCCAGGGCTTATTGCAGTGTTCGCCACCTTGCGGGTAAGAGAGGAACGCAATGGTTCGGTGTCGTCAGGGAAAAAGGTGGCTTCTTTTTTTTCCTTTCTTAACTATTGGAAGCAAAGCACGTTTGACTATCGCAAAGTAGTTCTGGGGCTGCTTGTGTTCGCGCTTTTTAACAGCTCTGATGTTTTCCTATTGCTCAAGGCCAAGGAAGCTGGTGTCACTGACTCCGGAATTATTGGAATTTATGTTTTTTACAATCTTGTATATGCCTTAAGCTCATTTCCAATGGGTGTGCTGGCAGACAAAATTGGACTGAAGAACATTTTCATATCTGGATTAATCCTGTTTTCTACGGTTTATTTTGGAATGAGTGCGAACACTAATTTTTACGTTATTGCGGGACTTTTTTTTCTTTATGGTATTTATGCGGCGGCAACAGAAGGAATTTCCAAAGCGTGGATCAGCAACCTGTCGGAAAAGAAAGATACTGCAACCGCCATTGGATTTTACGCTGGCCTTCAAAGTATCTGCGCCATGCTGGCGAGTACTTTGGCGGGCCTGCTTTGGTATCGGTTTGGAGCGGCTACTACATTCCTCGTTACAGGAACTGGTGCAATTCTGGTCATAATATATTTTCTGGTTGTGATAAAACGATATTGAATAAATCAAGTCTTGTTTTGACCAATCATAAATATTGGAATGAAAAAATATGCGTAATTGCATTGTTTCATTCGTAAATCATCAGTTAGAATTCTTTTCATCTATGAACAGCATTTTGGCTTTTAATATCTTTGCACTATGACTGCGATCATAGAAGTCGCCAAACCTGAGGATGCCGTTGTGCTTGATCGGCTCGTCAACGGGGCGTATCGCGGTGAGAGTTCTAAACTTGGCTGGACCACAGAGGCAGACTTGTTGGATGGTACGCGCACGGATGCATTGGCTATTTCAGCCTTACTACAAGACCCGGAAACAACAATACTTAAGTATGTAGAAAACGGAAGAATTTTAGGATGTGTCGAATTAAAATTGAAGAATGATAAACTTTACCTTGGGATGCTAACTGTGCAGCCTGATTTACAGGGAAGGGGTATTGGAAAGGAGCTTCTGAGAAGGGCGGAAGATGAGGCTAGAAAAAGAAAGTGTTCGTCCATATTTATGACAGTAATTTCAGCCCGGGAAGAACTTATCGCTTGGTATATACGCCATGGCTACCATGCAACTGGTGAAAAAAGGCCATTTGATTTTGATGATCCCCGATTTGGTCTGCCAAAAGTTCCATTGGAGTTTGTCGTGCTTGAGAAGAAATTATAATTTATTTATTCGGGATGGCAACCAAAGCTTTCTGTACAGCCTGTTGAGTCAAGAGACGATGGTATAGTTTCCCAGTATGGGCAAAACTTACCTTGTTGATAAAGAAGTGATATATTATGATTGAAACTTTTCAAGGGTAAGAAGGAATAAGAAAAATGAATGTTTCTGGCGATCTCTACGTGGGACAGACTTTACCGGTGCATTTTGTCCAAACAGTCACATATTCGAACGATTTCATTTTGGTGTAGACAATCTGACAATGGTGTGCGCTTAAATAAGAATAGAATGAAATGTGATTATTTTGAGATATATTTTGGATTTGTCAATAATATGACCAATTTTCAACTCTCTTTTTAAAACCAATGATTTGATAAATTCACTGAGAATTTAATCTGGTCAAGTCTTAACCCACAGACATTGGTAAGCATAGTCTTAGTTACGTATAACCGCGCTGAACGATTGCGATTGTCAATTCAAGATGTCTTGCATCAGACGTTCACAGATTTTGAATTGATCATATGCGATGATTGCTCCACAGACTCCACAGAAGCTGTATGCCGTGAGTTTTTGGCCAAAGATTCTCGTATAAGGTATTACCGGCATGACAGTAATAAGCAAATGCCTGCAAACGTCAACTTCGGAATTCAAAAATCGAAGTATGATTATATTGCTATTCTGCACGATGGCGATCGCTTTATGCCAGACCTTATTGAGCAATGGTACATCGCAATTACCGGAAATGAATCCGTTGGTCTTGTGTTTTGTTCCATTGGTGTAACAGATGCAGAGGATAAAATGTTAGCTTTCTATCAGGATTTTGATGAAGGAATAATCGACCATGAGTATCTTTTGAAAAAAGTATATTTCAGGAGATGGCGTTTTGATTCTCCTGTGTTTGGAGAGGCAATGGTGAAGCGGAGTTTGTTTGATGACCATGGTTTTTTCAAGAAAAAATATGGATTCTACGCTGACGTGGATTTCTGGATGCAATTACTGCATTCGCATGATGCCTATTATTGTGCTGATACTTTAATATTGGGTCCTTTAAAAAGTATTCAGCCGCGCTTGTTTGAGGATAACCAAATTAGAGCCTTTCTGTATTTGTTTGACATGCATTTAGCGCATCGAAAAAAGACTTATGAGAACCAATCTTTAAAGATGGCTGTGGAGTTGGTTGTTTTTTGGATGCAGACTTTTCTTAATCTGACGTATGTGCTAATGTTGGTTGTAAAGAATTCGTCCTTTAAATCATTTATCGAAGGTCCAGTGATTTTGAAGCAACGATTCGTATTGCTAATGCCATGGTTGATGATGTTTTTGATGTATCCGCTGGTTTATCCGGTCTTGAAATTTTTTACATACGCAAAAAACCAATGGCGACAACGTTCGCAGCTGTCCGATGGGAATCGCCCCGTTTTGCGGACAATTGATCTTCAGCGCAAGCGTAGCCGATCCTGGGAAGTATCAGTTGAAAATGAATTACGAGAAAGAAAAGGACAATGAATTACAATAAAGAAAAAAGCCCCGGTGACGGGGCTTTTTTCTTTATTTCTTTTTGAAAGGTCTTCGATATTGCGCATACCATCTGATTTTTCCGTCCTTCACTGCATTGATATCGTGCCATTCGGCTGAGTCGATCTTGCCGTTCTTGTATGTATCAATCTCTGTGTACCACAGGCCAACGTAATCCGCATTATGGTCAATGTCGTGGTTCCTATCCCACACCCCTATTTTAAGTTCAACGCTGCTCAGGCTGTCTCTGGAGACGGCCCATTTGTCTAACAATCCTTCAGTGGGGCCGGTATACAAGGTCCCATCCCATCCTGTGAAACTAATACTGTCGCCGAAAGAAGCACGGAGCATCTGCATATCTCCGGTTTCCCAGGCCTTGTAGCTGTTCAAAACTGCCAGGAGATCCGAATCCGATACATCGCTACTGAAATTTGAAGTGTAGCTGGCTGTATACGGGAAGACAACAGTACTCATTTTTTGTGCTGGTTCTTTGGCCACTTCCTGTTGAGGATTGGTGCACGCAAATGCACAAATGGCAAGCGGCAATAATAAAACTATTCTTTTCATTGTGGTTTGGTTAAGGTTTGTATTAGGTAAGAATCAAAATTTTCAGTCAGCAAGATAACTAAAATACAAAGGAACGACTGGCGTTGACAGGAGATGTTTGAAGATACTGCCTATCAGCAAAGCAAAAGGATATTTTTGGTTCAGGAAGAAGCTGCTAATTCGAAAACATATAGGAAACAGAGCTGTTTAAGAATGAGCAACGCTCACCTGCTTTCCTAATTCACGGTCGCAAACTTCAGGCATACCGGTTTTTCAACTAGAATCTTTTTCCCGGTAGGCGCAAGCATTCCTGTTTTGTGATCACGTTTGAAAATCTGGATATCATTGGTATTCTGGTTTGCGACAAGGAGAAAATTTCCGGTAGGATCAATCGCAAAGTTGCGGGGAATCTTTCCCAGCGTTGACTGACGTCCGACGTAGGACAATTTTCCGTTCTTATCGACAGCGTAGATTGCCAGTTCATTGATATCACCGCGCAACGAACCGTACAGGAATTTTCCATCGGGAGAAAGGTGGATATCCGCTGCATCGATTTTTCCCGAGAAATCTTTCGGCGCCGAACTAACCGATTGCTTTGACGCTAATTTCCCATCGACGTAATCAAATGCTGTGATCACACCCGACATTTCCTGTATTAGGTATGCATATTTACCATTTTGATGAAAGATAAAATGCCGTGGGCCATTTCCGTCCGTGACACTTGCAAAAGCGGGATCCGCTGGCGAAAGCGGTTTTTCTTTGGTGTAGTCAACTTTGTAAACATATACTTTGTCCGTTCCCAGATCAGGTACAAAAAGGTAACGATCGTCTGCCGATAATACTGTTGCGTGTACATGTGCCTTGTCCTGATTCTTGAGCACACCGCTACCCGTGTGCTGGATGGTTTGTATATCATTGTTCAACGATCCGTCAGCATTTACAGGAATGGCCGACAAGCTTCCACCACTGTAATTGCCGACGAATACGAACCTGTTTTTTTCATCGATCGTAACGTAGCAAGGACCATCACCGCCAGAACTTGCATTATTCAAATGGGAAAGTTTTCCCGATACCGGATCAAAGGAAAAAGCGCTGACGCTACCTTTCCCACCGTCAACTTCTGTAACGGCGTAGACATGTTTTCGATCCCGTGTTATTGCCAGAAAAGAAGGATTCGCAATGCCTGTCGTTTCAGCTTTCTTGGTGAATTCTCCAGTTTCGGCATTGAAAGTATAAATGTATATCCCGCTTTTATCAGGGCTGCTATATGTCCCAACAAGGAGATTAAATATTTTGGGGGATGAGTGTTGCCCCTGAGCGAGTGAAAAGAAAGACATGATCATTATGAGCGCTGTTGTGGTTTTCATGATATCGTAATTTATGCATTTAAAATCATATTTATTCAAATTCATACGGCCCTTTGAAATGGCTATTCAAATCTGATGGAATGAAATTCCTCCAGTTCATGGAAGGAAGTTTTGATGGTAGGTGACCACGACCACTTTATCATCTTGCCACTGTCATAATCAAGCCTGCAAAAATTGGCATTCCAGAGGCTTCCACTTGCTGGTGGGACCCTTGGCAAGAGTCCCAGTGCCGCATAAGGAAAAAAAATTTCAGCGCTCCACGATTGAATAAGGCCATTCACTTGCTTGTCTCCACCGATAATATCCACAAGCTTTTTAATGCGCCCATTCTTTTGTTGTGGGTGCCACGGAATCCAGCTGGTTGTATTGCCGTCCAATTTTGAAATGGTCAAGATGAGTTCCTTGTCCAGTTGGTTGATCTCGTATTCAAAATAAACAGGTACACCAGGATTCGGATGAAAGAATACTTCGAACACGTCGCCATTGAAAATATTTTCGAAATCCTCGTATGCTTTCGTGGTTATTTTGCGGTCCTCTCCATAGAAAAGTAAATAGATTCCAGTGGCGGAGTACAAGATTTTAAAATTACTTTGATACGCTTCGCCACCAATGTCGAGCTTTGTCAGCTGGTTCCATGTTGTTCTGTTCCATGCTGGATTATCCCCTTTTCCTGTTAACTCAAAGTCATTACAGGTTCGGACAAGAAGCGTTTTCATTACATCCTGATTTTTGAACGGTATTGTTGAGTGCGCATCTTGCGATATGGTTTGGGCCAGGGCCGAAGCGGGTTTTACCAACCCACTTAACGCTGCCAGAAATACTACGGTGTGCAGGATATTGCCGGACATGTTATTGTTGTTTATAAATCGTGAATGTGCTCTTCTTTTTTGTTATTTGAAAACACGTTGGCAACACCAAATTCGATGCCACGTCTGTCATCACTGTTTTTGAGCCGATTTATTTCTGACTTTTCCGACTTGTATCGCACTGATCGGAACCGAGTTATTGTTGAAGCGCGTTCTGACGTAGGTCAAAATTGATGCAATGGCGTGATCATCCAAATGATCGTTTCTCGGCATCAATCCATTATACGTTTTTCCATTGATATTGATTTCTCCCTGCAGCCCGTTGAGTACGATGTCAATCAGTCTTTCCGCATCTCCTGTTACCAACTCGGAACCTGCCAATGGCGGAAATAGGTTATTGTCACCTTTACCATCCCGTTGATGACATGTGGCACAATAGGAAGTGTATAAAATCCGGCCCCCCAATAGATCACCCCGATGAAGGTTGTCAGCCACTTCATCCGGGGTTTTAATGTAAGACCGATCCTTCCGCTTTTCCATTGGTTCTAATGCCGCCTCTCCAAATTTATCTTTGTCCCCCTTGAACATAACCCGCCATATTTTTCCTTCATTTGATTCGCTGATGTAAAGGGAGCCATCGGGTCCTTCCGCAAGACCCATTGGTCTGTATTTTGCATCACTTGTGTTCACAACGGTGTCTACAACCGTGAACCCGTCAGCAAAAACTTCCCACTTTCCGGTAGGCTCACCGTTTTCAAATGGAACAAAGCATACTATGTAGCCCGCTTGTGGGTAGGGCGAACGATCTGTCGAGCCGTGAAAAGCAACAAAAGCTCCGTTGGTGTACCGCATGGGGAATTGATTTCCGCGGTAGAACAATACATCCATAGGAGCCCAATGACCCGGGAATCCTATACTCGGTTTATCAAATTCACTGGCTCTGCCAATTCTTTTGCCATCGCCACCATAACCTGGCTGCAATACATTTTTTTCCTGCATGTGATCGTAGTATGCATAAGGCCAGCCAAAATTTGATCCCTCTTTTACTTTGGTCAATAGTTCTGCCGGAAGTACAGCCGCCTGCCACGATGAAAAGAGATCCGGGAACATGGTGTGAAAATTATCTATGCCATTAACAACTGCATAGAGACTTTGATCCGCGGGATTCCACTGCATACCCACGACGCTTCTGATGCCTGTGGCATATTTGACACCATCTTTTTGGGTCAGGTTGATTTTATTTGCATCAAACCGCCATATTCCTGCATGGTTTTCAAGTTCAGGACAGGGATCCAACCCTTGTCCTCCAGGAATTCCGGCCGGACCAAATTTTGTCAGATCCTGACATGCATCTGATGGTGAACCAAAAGGAACATACATATATCCTTTGTTGTCAAAAGCGAGCGGCTTTGTGGTGTGCCAGTTTCGCACAACATTTTCATCTTCATCTGTTAAGACAACTTCGGTTTCACTTTCAGGAACTAATTTTCCAGGTGTAAGTTTATTTCTGTAGACTTTTCTAACCGTACTGGTGTACAGGTAACCATTGTGTATGGTAACGCCAACGGCGGATCCGCCTTCATCCTTATAGTCACCGAAGTAAACGATGGTGTCCGCTTTGCCATCGTGATTTATGTCGCGTAGGCCAACAGTGCCGCCTTCGCCCTGCATGGCATCGTTATAGGTTAACTTTACATAGATATCGCCGTTATCATTCACCGTGATATGTCTTGCACGTCCTGTGCGGTCAGCGACTACAAGCGCCTCGAAATTTGTAGGAAGAATAAGTCCTCCGTTATCGGGGTCTCCAGGGGGTAATTCTATTGGTCTGCTGCATTGCAGAAATAGTGAGGTAGACAAGCAAATAATGAACAATTCCAGCAGACGGTATTTGTACATGTGTAGTTTAGATTATCTTTATATTAGAAGCTTAATTTTTTAAGGATGATGCTGATAGACCATTAAGATCCCATACAATTTTTCCGGCGCGGATCGTAAGTTCAGCTTCAAATTTCTGATTCCCTTCAATTTTATTACCGCCCGCATCGACAAATCCAAAATTGCCGCTGCGTATATGCAGTACTGTAACATCGGCCACGGCACCTTTGCTTAATTGTCCTAAGTCTTCGCGCCTAATAGATTTTGCCGGGGCCCACGTTGCGTGCAAGATCACATCTTCCTTGGTCATGCCCATGTTTAGGTATTTTGACATGACGTTTAACATATCTTTCATGCCGGCATTCATACTGAATCGGTGCAAATCGGTGCCAAACGAATTGGGCCACAGGCCCTGCTGTGAAGCCGGTATTGCCTGACTAAACCAGAACCCCGCGCCGCCGTGACCAACATCAAACAGAATGCCCCTTTTCTGTGCTTCTTTAACAAACGTCCTGACATTACCTTGTTCGTCAACAACGGGCATGCGTTCCGATACTTTTTCAAAGGAATGTGTAATGATATCGCCGGGACGCATTCGCCGGAGCTGATCTTCCAGGGGATATTGCGGTAAATGACATTCTACGAATACAGGTACGTTGGCTTTGTCTGCGGCGGCCAGCGTTCTTTCAAACGGAGTCCAATCACTACCTTCGTAATGACCAATCTTAACACCAACGATGATGTCGGGATATCTTTGGATTGTCTCCACAACTTTTTCAGGATCCATATCTGTTAGTTCTTCCTGGGTGGGTTTCCCGCTCAACCCCGTGCCTGCAATATTTAGAAAAGCCAATATATTTGTTTTGGACTGATCAATGACTTGTTTTTTAAAAACGGGAAAATTCCGCCAACCGGAAGTGCCAGCATCCACAACCGTTGTAACACCCGACTTAAAAGTAAAATCATCCGGGGATAAGCTAAGAACGCCATCTGCAAAGGCATCCGGTTTGGTGCCAACAAAAACGTGGGTATGGATATCAATCAACCCGGGGCATACGTACAGTCCGGTGGCGTCAATTACTTTCCTGGCATTGTCAGTGGGAATATTAGTGGCGACCTTGAATATTCTACCATCCAGGATAGCAACATCCATTATAGCGTTAACTTCATTCTTGGGGTCTATGACGGTTCCGTTCTTTATTAATAGATCAAAATCCTGTCCTTGTGTGATAATTGCACACAAATAAAGCGCGATGCCGATCGATAACCTTGTTTTTGTTTTTGAAAGCATGTGTGTTTCTTCGTTGCTAGGCAGCGTTCCATGGAGGGCTGCTGCACGCGCTTAATATTATTTTGCGTCCCAAACTGGGGCACTAATAGCATTTAAATCCCATACAATTTTTCCTTCCCTTAAAGTGAGTTCGGCCTCCAGTTTTTGTGTTCCTTTCAGCTTGGTACCCCGTATGTCCATGAAGCCAAAATCACCTTTTCTAAGGTTAAGAACAGCAATGTCAGCGTCCGAACCAACGCTTAGGCTACCCAGGTCCGGTCTGCGGATAACGGATGCTGGAGACCATGTCGAGCGGAGAATTGCATCCTGCAGCGACATACCCATGTTAATGAATTTAGACAATACATTACACAGGTCTTTCATTCCACCATTCATGCTCTGGGTGTGCAGGTCCGTACTGATTACATCAGGCTTAAACCCTTGTTGCATGGCGGGCACTGCCTGCCGCCATGAAAACGCACCACCCCCGTGGCCGACATCGAAAATGATTCCTCTTTTCTGAGCAGCAAATATAAAAGGCTTGACTTTTCCATTTTCGTCGACGACTGTTTCACGCTGTGTTGGCCCATAGGAGTAAGTATGCGTGAAGATATCGCCAGGGCGAAGGTGTTTCATAAATAAGGATTCAATGGAGAGGGGAGGATCATGTTCGCCAAAGTCAACCATAACGGGTACGTTGGCTAATTTGCCTGCTTCAACGGCGCGATCCACCTGAGAAAAATCGCCCCAGTAATGTGAGGCCTTGATACCGACTATTATATCGGGAAAAAGTTTGTTGATCATGTAGGCAGTCATGACAGGATTCATATCTGTCAGGTCCTGCTCTTCAAAACGCCCAACCATACCTGTACCCGTTATATTTAGCAGGGCCAGCACGCGGGTTTGCGCTTTGTCAATGGTTTGCACTTTGAGTTGTCGGAAATTTCTCCAACCGGAAGATCCCGCATCAACAACGGTCGTCACGCCGGCCCTGAATGTAAATCCGTCAGGCGCAACGCTGGTAGGACCGTTTGCAATGTAGGCATCAAGGTCATTGCCCATAAATACATGCACGTGCATATCGATCAGTCCCGGTGTTACGTATAGGCCGCTGACATCGATTACTTTCCTGGCATTTTCTATTCGTATGTCAGGCGCAACCTGGCTAATCTTGCCCTGAAGGATTGCAACGTCCATTTTAGAATCTATCTTGTTTTTTGGATCAATAACATGCCCTCCTTTCAACAAGATATCAATCTCCTGGGCATGCAATATGTTACACGCCGCCAGCATAAAAATGATGAAAATACATCGGATGATATATTTGTAAAATTGCATGAATAAAATCATTTGCTTTTCCATCGCCTGATTAATTTTTAGCATTGTACATTAAGTCGCCAGCGGCGGCCCTCCCGGAATCACAACACGCTTGCGTTCGCGTTTGTAGCTTGTTCGCTTGGCTGTGAATTTTGCATTTAGATATTCGCCAAGATAGATGGAACCGGATATCTCACTTTCGGAGACTGTGCCGGAGAACATATAAGAGATTCCATCGCCTGGACGTCGGAGACTACTTCTGAGTTTAACCTGATCTCCTTCGATCATACCGGCTATCTCCTGCGTTGAAAAATCGGAAGTGTGGGTACCCTGAATCCAATTCCCGTCCTGCTCCAGGTATAATTTATGCGTGCTGCTGCTGTTGAAGAATGCTACGGTCACATCCCAGTGTCCATTGATTTTGACTTTGGGAGCAATCATCGCGTCAGATCGTGGACTCCTTTCTTGAGAAAGGATAGCAAAGATTCTGTCCGCAACAATTTTGTCATTTCCCGGTTGCATTTGGCCTGAAGTAATATTCAGCGACGTTTTTCGTTCTTCATTCGTGCTACCGATGGCAATCCTGGGTTTTTTTCTGGCAAAATCCTCTGCGATTTCATCCGCATTAATATGAAGTTTATCGGGATCCCAGGTAATATTCAGCACAGGGGACTTGTTAGAAAGCTCAGTCGGTTCATGCACGGCGACAGTTACACCATCAATTTTTGCTACCCGTTTGGCAATGGTGTCAAGGTAGGTTAGCCACGTTTTCCATTCGGCTTGATGATCTCGGGTAACCCAGGCCTCCACAGCAGCGAGCATGCCCATCATTTCTTCTTTGCCGACCTTGTCATCCCGCCCTGGTCCATGGTGCGGCGCGCTGGCCTGCCAGGCAGACATGAGCAGATCTTTGTTACCAAGCAATAACCCTGCGCACTGAGGTCCGCATATAGCCTTGCCACCGCTGTATGCGACAATAGTTGCTCCACGAGCCAGGTGAACATTAGGGATTGTGAGTACCTCTGCGGCAGCATCGACCAGGATGGGAATGTTTTTTGGTTTGGCCAAGCCAGCAATTACTTCTAATGAAAGCGGCTGCCCGATTTCAGATTCATTTCCTGCCATGATGTAAATCAATGCAGTTTGTGAATTGAGCGCGCGATCTAGTTCTTCCGCAGTATCAACTGTAATGACCTTCACACCAATATTGCGAATGGCATGGTCGTAAACATTTCTGGAATATGCAGGGATAACCACCTCAGTCTTTTCAAGTCCCGATAAATCCGGTATGCGAATAAGTTTCTCAGGGTTTCCCCCAGTGACGCAAGCCGCCGTAACGTGTTTTAGCCCTGCAGCACATCCGGAAGAAACCATTCCCCATTCCGCGCCTGTGACTTCTGCTAACCTTCGTCCGACGCCAAAGGCCAATTCGTCATACTGTATGAAATACCCTGAGGCTGCTTTCATTGCCGCGATGACTTCAGGCCGTTCCACGGATCCGCCAATGATTGTAAAGGTTCCACGGCAATTGATGATAGGCTCCACGCCGATAGATGCATATATGTCAGGACCTATGGATAATCCGGAAGCCAGAGACTTACTTTCTTCAACATTGCCTGCCAGCGATGCAGATGGCAGAAAACTTCCCGCGAACGGTAAAACTGACAAATTTTTGATGATCTCCCTTCGTTTCATGCTTATAGAATTTAATTGTTTGCTGATGCAGAGTAAAGATAAAAGTATTCTCCACTTGCGCAATACTTGTCAATTGATGTTCGTAAGGTAAGGCGCAATATTTTTTTTTCCAGGGCTATCTTTTGGAAATTATACCTTAATGTTGCCGGAAAGTACCAAAGATTCAGGAGGCGAGGGCTATCTGCTATTGCTTTCTCTTTTGGGCAGGAAGAATATTTTGCGCATTTTAAGATGAAGTTGCCATTTGAAGAATATGTGTCACGAGTGCATCCTGGCCCTGCTTTGCTGTATCCGTTGTTCTATAACATTAAAAAATTTGTTGCGCTCGCGCTCACCGGTCGTGCTGATCAACGTTGACTTGTTGATGATGTTATTCAGGTAATCCTCTGTTTCCTGGCAGAACGAGTCTTGTGATGTGTTGAGGGTGTTCATGGTGCTATATGTAATGAATGCCATTCTTTTGCCACCCATCTTAAACAATAATGTTGTGTCCGAAATGAGAAATTCGTTCCTGTATAATTTGAATAATCCACTGCCGTCTCTTTTTACTCCCGCCGCCGCGCTCAGGCGAATATCATTGATCATCAGTACGTATTCATCCAGCAATGCATGTGCCTGTGGTAATGCTATAAAACCATTTTCAAAGTAAAACTCAACCTGTCGGATAGTGACATTGAAAGTCTCATCACTCCAGATTTCTGAGCTCGGTATTTCGGCGTACCTATCCCACAATTTTATCCCTTTATTGAGTAGCGCCTGTGAAACCAGTTCTGGCTCATAATTTGAATTTTCATATACTGGAAACCGGTGGTACGATTTCAGCCAGAAAAACATTTTGAATAATGCCAGTTGTGGAAACTTAAAATAATAACTCGGCGGAATATCTTTCGCTGAGTAAATGATTTCACAGTCAGGAAAACTGCGGAGCATTTCAAGGCTGTTGACAAATGAAGTGAGCCAATCGCCAAGGGTGAACTTTTCCAGATCAATTCGCCGTTTGTTGAATGATATGGTATCAGAAGAAGGCGAAAGCAAAGCATCCAGAGAGATTTTGTAGTGACCGGAAAGCTTTTTTACTTCCTCCAATGAAAGGATGGTTTCACCTCTTACCCTTCGATAAACACTGTCACGGCTAACATTGAGTATTTCGGCAACCTCATCCACAAAAGATAGATTCTTGGGTAAAATTTGACGGATCTGATCCAGGAAAAGGGACTGAATGTTATCTTCTGTGCTGTGGTTGCTCATATAAGATGCTATAATATTTACGAACGTTCAACATAAATATGCACCTCCGCTATGCGCAAAGAGGCAGTGCATTGCCAAAAAAATGCCGGGCCACTAAACTATTAATTTACAAGACTTTGCGCAAAGCTACCTTCCATCCGTATTGGAAGTTACAGCAAATAATTCAAATTGTAATACTCTTTCTACATCAGACCGAGATCTTACCAGCGCTGGTCACCGGTACCCTAAAAATAATTTTGTTATTGGTGAAGCAATTGCGCTATTTTAGTAAAGCCTTATTGGTAAATAGCTGAATCCTCAAACATGCATAAAACGAAGCACATCAAAGATCTTATCATCGTATTAAGTATTGCACTAGGCTTGATAAGCTGCAAGTCTCCTTCCCAAACAGAATCCCGGGCTGAAGTCCAGTCCATAAATCTTTTCAACGGCGTTGACTTGAGCGGGTGGCACGTTGATGTTCCTGCAATGGACGAAGATCAAACACTTCTAAGCCCGTTCCTGGTACGTGACAGCCTGCTCGTTAGCATGGGAACCCCTGGGGGTCACCTTATAACTGATTCTATTTTTCAAAACTACAAGCTCGAAGTTGAATATCGATTTGCCGGCGTACCGGGGAACTGCGGGGTGCTTGTACATGCATCCACACCGCGTGCGCTTTATAAAATGTTCCCGAAATCTATAGAAGTTCAGATGATGCATGAGAACGCAGGTGATTTTTGGTGCATTGTTGAGGATATCAAGGTTCCGGAAATGGAGAGCCGCCGCGGACCTCAGGCTGAATGGGGTGTAACGGAAGGAAAATTGCGACGAATAATGAATCTTACTGATAGTTCCGAAAGGCCTGTAGGCCAATGGAACTTGATTAAGATAGAATGTCACGCCGACTCCGTCAAGGTTTGGGTCAACGATGATCTTGTTAACCTGGGTTATGGTTGTACTGCCAGCGCCGGACACATTGCCTTGCAGGCTGAAGGTTCGGAGGTTGAATTCCGAAAGGTTCTATTAACGCCTATTGGGCAACTTGACAAATAGGAGAGGCAACAACTTTTCAAGTACCTTATTATCAGAAGATTGTGATGAATGGTGAAAGAATGAAGTCAGCAACTCTTGCCGCGAATTGAATGGTGATCCAATTGGATTTGTTGCTATTTCTTTCTCAAGGGAAACTTCTGGATTAATTACCGATATTTCGCAATCCTTTTAACTTTGTGGCGACGAAATTGACGATATGCTACTGGATTTTGAAAAGCCCATCGCAGCTTTGGAAGCGAAATTAATAGACATGAACCAATTGGCCAGCGAAAGCGACAAGGACGTTCAGGCTGCTGTCAAGGCGCTGGAAAAGAAGATTCTTGCTCTAAAGAAGGAGACTTTTGAAAACCTTACAGGCTGGCAAAGGGTGCAACTTTCCCGACATCCAGACAGACCGTATACCTTGGATTACATCTATGAGATAACCTCTGACTTTATTGAAATCCATGGTGACCGGACTGTTGGCGATGATAAAGCGATGGTAGGGGGTTTTGGCAGCATTGATGGTAAAACGTTTATGCTCATTGGCCAACAAAAGGGCCGTAATACAAAACAGCGGCAAATGCGCAATTTTGGTATGGCTAATCCCGAAGGATACCGCAAGTCCCTTAGGCTTATGAAAATAGCTGAGAAATTCAACAAGCCCATTATTACCTTCATTGATACGCCTGGTGCATTTCCTGGATTGGAGGCTGAGGAAAGAGGGCAGGGAGAAGCTATCGCGCGTAACCTTAAAGAGATGTTCACCTTGAAAGTGCCTGTAATCTGCATCGTAATTGGCGAAGGCGCCTCCGGCGGGGCACTTGGTATCGCCATCGGTGATCGAGTCTTGATGCTGGAGAACACGTGGTATTCTGTGATATCACCTGAATCGTGCTCCTCTATCTTGTGGAGAAGCTGGGATTATAAAGAAGAAGCAGCTGATGTGCTCAAACTTACTGCCAAAGATATGCTGACCAATAAACTCATAGATGGTATTGTGAAAGAGCCTCTTGGCGGAGCACATGTGGATATAAAATGGATGGCCGGGGAAGTAAAGAAAGCGATCCTTACGCACACTAAGGAACTTCAGAAAATCACGCCTGAGAAAAGAATCGAGCAGCGAATCGATAAGTTTTGTGCTATGGGTGTTGTGAACGAATAAAAGCATATACACGATTTAGTTAAGGCCTTGCAATCTTTTTATTCGGTTTAGGTATCGCAATAAGTCACTGTAGTTTTGCGAATAAAACTTAACTTTAGAGCATGCATCTTCACGTTATTGATACTGGTTTTTTCAAACTTGATGGTGGTGCCATGTTTGGTGTTGTACCAAAATCACTTTGGCAAAGGACTAACCCTGCAGATGAAAACAACTTGTGTGATTGGGCAATGCGTTGTTTGTTATTAGAAGATCGTGACAGGCTGATTTTGATTGACAATGGAATTGGCAATAAACAAGACGCCAAGTTCTTCAGTCATTATCATTTGCATGGCGATGCAGCCCTGATGACGTCATTGCATGCGTCTGGTTTTGCCGCCACTGATATAACCGATATGTTCCTTACCCATTTGCATTTTGACCACTGCGGAGGCGGTATTGTTTATGAGAAAGAAAGATTTGAACTGACCTTCAAAAATGCGCACTACTGGTCCAATGCCGATCACTGGAAGTGGGCGACACAACCCAATGCACGGGAGAAGGCAAGCTTTATAAAGGAAAATATATTGCCGATGGAAGAGAGCGGGCGCCTGAAGTTTGTGGAACTGGAAAGTGCATCACCGTTTTCGCAGTTTGATATTTTATTTGTTTCAGGCCATACGGATAAGATGATGATTCCTAAAATAAAGTATAAGGATAAAATAATTTGCTTCGTGGCTGACTTGTTGCCTTCAATTGGGCACATACCATTGTCCTACGTTATGGGTTACGATACCCGGCCCTTGATCACACTTGAAGAGAAAGAAGTATTTCTGCGAGAAGCGGCCGACAATCATTATATACTTTTCCTGGAACATGATCCAAAAGTTGAATGCTGCACAGTAAAGCATACGGAGAAAGGTGTTCGATTGGACGAGACTTTTAATTTGAAAGAAGTGCTTTAATGCCGTATTATGAAAGTTGGCGTGGTACTATCAGGCGGAGGAGCGCGAGGCATTTCGCATATTGGGGTGTTAAAGGCGCTACAGGAATTAGAGGTGCCCATTCACTGTGTATCCGGAACCAGTGTGGGCGCCATTATAGGGGCACTGTATGCCAACGGTTATGCTCCCGATAAAATTCTGGAAATAGTATTAACTGCACCCGTTTTCAGAACAATGCGTCCCGCATGGACTGTGAAAGGTCTGCTTAGCCTGGGCGGACTACAAGACGTTTTACTAAAATACATTCCTCACAATAATTTTGAATCCCTTGGTCTTCCACTTACTGTAGCAGCGACAGATATTGCCGAGGGCAAATCTACCTATTTTTCTACGGGGGAGCTTATTTCTACGCTGTTGGCATCATGCTGCGTTCCGGCGGTATTCGATCCGGTCGAGGTAAATGGCGCATTGTAT
>JAOUDZ010000048.1 GCA_029858965.1 Cyclobacteriaceae bacterium | reverse complement strand
TTCCCATGGGAAATCATTCCAGTCAATTTCAACGGAAGGAAACTGCAGCCTGGCGGCGCTTGTCCAGTTTCTGTTCTCCAGGGCTATTCGAGACGGAATCGCTGCGGCCGAATATGCGACTTTGAAATTGACCGGAAAAACTTTTTCAAATGTTTTCAGGTACTCACATTGGTCATTCGCTTTCTTGGTTTCACCTATTTGTAAATAGGCATAGACGAGATAATCCATGCCATGCAATTCCTCATCCCAATGACCTTTAGGGTCGATTCGCTCAGCGTAACACTGTGCGGCACCTACCGAATTTATGTTTGATTTTATAGATTCTTCCCAAAGACCCAATCGCGTGAAAATATGAGAGGGCATGTGCTGGGCATGTGCCGACGCCGGTGCGATTTCGGCGTACCTCCTCGCTGTTGGTAATGCTAATTGGGCAAGTTCAGGATAGTCGTAATTATGAATAATGTAATGTGCTATTCCTGGGTGATTTGGTTGATCCAAAAATAACACCTCCAGAAGTTTACCAGACTTCCGTTGATTTTTATAGCTTTTATCGGATGGATCGGCTGATGCCGTCAATGCCAATGCATAGAAAATTGCAGCCTCCTTATCATCTCTATATTTTTCATACACTTGTTCCATTTTTTTTTCAAAGCGGAGAACCCGTAATTTATGATCAGTAGATTCCCAATCCTTGTAAAACTCGCCAATAGCATCCAAATAATCCTTTTCTCTTTCAGATTTGGCCAGAGATTCAGCCGCTTGTAATATTTTGGAGCCTTTTTCCAGGTAGCCAGTACCTGATTGTACCCATAGCGAATGAAAGTTGCACATGGCGATGCCCCAATATGCCATGGCACATTCCGGATCTATCTCAATCACTTTTACAAATGCCTTTTCTGCTTCGTCGTACTCGAATGAATGTAGCAGCGATATGGCCAGATCAAAAGTTTCGCGGCTCTTTGGATCACAAGAAAGTGAGAAACTCACATCTCCAAATTGTTGACCCCCACACAAAGTAATATCCCCTCTTTGAAGGTCAATAGAGGTTAATATCACTTCTGCAGTTCTTTTTTTGTTTTGACAGCCAATCGCGCATAGCGCAATTATCAGACAAAAAAGAAGAAATGACATTTTGTTTGGTTTCATGGTTTCAGAATTGTGTCTTTGCCAAACATTGAGTCCGGATTATTCTGTACCGTGTTAAACGCTAATCTTTCTATTTCTTGCCAATGTATTCCAGGACCCGATCACCGTATTATTTTCAATTATTACTGCTCTATCGTATAGCGCTACCGTAGGGCAAATATGGTAAGGCACACCATATAATACATCGCCGACCTTATAGTCCTTACCATCTTTCACGTGAAAGATCATATGTTCCTCGCTGTGCCCGACTGGATCAAGATTGGACGCATTGAGAAAATAAACCCGGCTATGCAGCGGATTTTCCGAGGCAATGGCCTTGTGCCCAAGGTCTATGCATATCGAATCTGGTGTTGGTTTTGATATAACCCGGGTCACTACCAAAGCGGCAAGCAAATAGTGTTGTTCTGCAAGGGTGGTCTTGTATCCGTAATCCCAATAAATGAAGGTTCCTGGGCTGCACTCAATGTTTTTGCGCTTGCAGTGAATGGAATAGGTTGGTGTTCCGCCGGCCACGATGCGCAATTCCGTTTTGAATCTATCCTGTATTTCCTTTTGTATCCTCACCACGGGAGCAAAAGCTTCATCACAATTTTTTTTGCGCACCTCAAAATCGATATCCCGGATATGACCATCATACACATGAAGTCCGCAGCGTGTAATACCTTTCAACGATTTGCAATGTTCAAATAAGCTCAATGCTTCTGCCGGTGGCAGCCCGGTTCTATTCATACCAACGTTGAGGTCTATGAAAACCGGCAGTTGTAAACTGACTCGACTAAAAATGTCAGACAGATATTTTGCCGAGTCAAAGTTGTCGATAACGCACGAAAAGCTGGTCGCAGGAAATTGCTGAACCAGGGTCAGGAGCCTGTTTGCTTTAGGTCCCACGGGTTGATAGGCCAGCAATACATCAGGTGCTCCCACGCCGGCAAGCATTTCAGCCTCTGCAATGGTAGCACACTTGTATTTCTGAATACCTGCCTGCAGCATCATGGTGCACACCTCTGACGACTTGTGAGTCTTGACATGTGGTCGCAGTCTGTTTATATCGTCAATGCTGCTGATCAGGATTTGAATGTTTTCTTTAACCCTGTCCCGATATACCACGAGTGCAGGCGAATCAAGTTCGCTGATCTTATCAATTGTGTACCATTCAGTCTGAGGCATAATAAGTGATGGGTTAGTTTACAAAGCAACAATATCTGCTGCTTAAACAAAAGCATTCAAGATCATGACACCAATCAATCCTGAGATTGACACGATAGTTTCCATCAAAGACCAGGAACGAATGGTCTCTTTAATGCTTAAATTAAAATATTCCTTGAATAGCCAAAATCCAGAGTCATTGACATGTGAAAACATTAGACTCCCGGCTCCCACAGCAAGCACCATCAGATTTGGATTTACGTCTGGACGATCCAGCAGGGGAACTACAATTCCTGCCGCCGTTAAGCCGGCGACAGTAGCGGAGCCCACGCATAATCGAATTACACAGGCAATGGTCCATCCAAGGAGCAAGGGATGAACATCAAGACCATTTAACAGGACGGCAATTTCATCGCTCACACCGCTGTCAATTAAAACTTGTTTCAACGCACCGGCACCACCCATGATCAACAATAGCATGGCAATATCTTTCACGGATTCTGAATAAATGTCCATGATCTTTTTCATGCTCATTCCTGCACGGAGTCCAAGAGTGTATGTAGCGACGGCCAGCGATAGGATCATTACAATTGCAGGATCCCCCAGAAAATAAACTATTGTTTTTGGGAGCCCATCTTCAAGGGCTACGTTTCCTGAAATAGTAGTGATGCCCAGTAAAATGACCGGCAATAGCGAGGAGAAAATGCTAAGGCCCAGGCTGGGGAGTTCGCCCACAGGAATATCGCGCGATTCAAAAGTCTTCAGGAACGGAGATTTGATGTTTTTAAGGGCTTTCGAAAATACAGGCCCGGCCAGGATGACAGTCGGGATGCCAACAATAATCCCATAAAATAAAGTCGTTCCAATATCCGCATTAAATTGTGTTACCAGGGCTGTGGGAGAAGGATGTGGTGGCAGGAATCCATGCGTTACGGAGAGGGAGGCAAGCATTGGAACGCCAATATAGACCGCCGGCATTTTGTATTTTTGTGCGACCGAAAAGATCAAAGGCACTACCAATACAAAGCCGACGTTGTAAAAGAGTGGTATGCCTATGATGAATCCTGTAATCATCAGCGCCCACTGAATATGCCGTTCACCAAAAAGCTTCATCAGGCCAGCGGCGATTTGTTGCGCTGCACCGCTTTCTGCCGCCAGCTTGCCCAGCATCGCTCCGCAGACCACGATAATAGCCAGGGTGCCAAGCATGTCTCCCATTCCTTTTTGAATGGACGAAGTGATTTTCGAGACCTCAATACCCAACAGCAAGCCAGCGAGAATCGAAGAAATCAAAAAAGCGATAAAGGCATTAACTTTGAAAAGCGTGATGAGCAGGACGAGCAATGCAATACAAAGAATGATAATGATAAGCGACATGTAGCAAGGATTGGTTCTTTGGGTGATGTTATCTCCTGGATCAACAAAGACTAAATGCAAATTAGAATTTATCCGGTATCTGAATTATGCGTATCACCAGTTCGTGAGGATCTCCATCTTTATCCAACAAACTGAATTTTACCATTGGATTATCTTTCCTGATTTGTGTTTCAATATGTGTGATTTGGTTATCAGGGATGCTTTTTTGAAGCTCGTTTTGCAGTGCTACCAACGCGTTGGCAAAATCAACTTCAATTGAACTTGGGTTATAGGTTGAAGTCTTCATGTTGAGAACCTTTAATTGTTAATCGTTATCGGCAAATCTTTATCCATACTGTTTCATCCTCAAGCGAAAAATAAAATTCCTACTGGCATTTGATGATGAAGTTGTGCTCACCACCGGATCAGCGCAGATGCCCAGGTGAACCCGCTGCCAAATGCAGCCAGGCAAATTAAGTCATTTTCCCTGATTTTCCCTTCGGCCCACGCTTCACTCAATGCAATGGGAATTGATGCAGCAGTGGTGTTTCCGTATCGCATAATGTTGTTGTAAACCTGGTTATCTGAGAGTGCCAGTTTTTGCTGAATATATTGGCTGATGCGCAGGTTTGCCTGGTGGGGAACCAGCAGACTGATATCATCTTTTTTAAGATTGTTTGCGTCCAACGCTTCATTGATCACCTCTATGAATCGTACGATAGCATGTTTGAAGACCTGGCTTCCATTCATCACAACTTTAAAGGTAGACGTGTCCAGGATTTTTTCGGGTTGCCTTTCTGCGTGCGGTCGGCTGCTGCCAGGGTCTTTAACATAAAGTTCTTCTGCAAAGTTACCATCGGAATGCAGGTGCGTTGAAAGAATGCCGGGCTTGTCAGATGGTTGCAGAATAACCGCACCGGCACCGTCACCAAAAATCACGGCTGTGTTCCTGCCTGCGGTGCTGATATCCAGCGCCGTAGATTGTATTTCAGCGCCAACAACCAGGATGGTTTTGTACATACCTGTTTTTATGAATTGATCGGCAACGGACAAGGCATAAATAAATCCAGAGCAAGCGTTGCGTATGTCTAACGCTGCAATTCTTCCATCAAGGCCTAACGCGCGCTGCAATAACACACCAGACCCAGGGAAGAAGTAATCAGGTGTAATGGTAGCGAAAACGATAAAGTCGATTTCATTTTCGGTAAGGTTAGCGCGCGACAAAGCAATTCGGGAAGCCTTAGCCGCCATGTTGGCGACCGTGTCTGTGGCTGGATCCATCCATCTCCTTTCATGAATTCCTGTTCGTTCGACAATCCAATCGTTGTTTGTATCCATCAAGGTGGATAGGTACTCATTGGTAATTACATTCTCCGGAACGTGATGGCCCAGGCCAACAATTTTAGAATGGCGCATTCGATGGAATTTAGATTCTGCTAAGTTAATAAATGTTGACAAATGCGCGCGCGGAGGGATTAAATTGATGGCAGGCCATCCCTGTTGGAAATGAGAAATGAAGCATGGACGAGCCTAATCCCTAGTAGGCGCTGAAGCCGCGTTCGATAAAGTTGAAGAATCCGTTCTTAAAGGTGTGAAATGCAGTCTGAAACGAATCCAATTCGGCCATAATACCCTTGTGCTCTTCGTAGTATTCAGTGTCTGATTCCTTTTCTGACTGGAGCATCTGCGCCAGCTTGTGTTCGTGTTCACGCAGTTTTTTCCGGAGCAGATCAATCAATTCGCCATCGTAATAAATGATCAGATTTTGAAAATGATCAACATCCTTTTTGAATTCGACGGCATCGCTGTTGCCGGCATTCTGGTCTAGTACCTTCTGGAAGAAGGAGATTTCACGTTTCCACAGCGCTATTGCTGAAAGCCATTCCAGGGTTAGCTTGTGCTTGTCAAGCAAACTTGGCTGTAGTATGTATTTTCCGGTTGAGCCTAGTACAGAAATCATAGCAAAGAAGGTTTGGTGATGTCACAAGTAGGGCTGATTCTGTGATTAATTTCAGGACAACGATCATGTTTTGAGATGAGATTTGTCAGGTAAAGTGTACGATAGTGGTAGGAGATTTAAATGAATAATTGGACTATGATCGGAACACTCAATAGGGATCAGATTGATAGTTTCCTGCGATGCGAGGTCATTGGGCGTATTGGCTGTTCAGCGAATGGTAAAACTTACGTGGTTCCCATTACCTACATCTACGATGGAAAGAATATTTATGCGGCGACCAAGGTGGGAATGAAAACGGATTTGATGCGGCAAAATCCGAATATCTGCTTCGAGGTTGATCACATTCGTAATATGGCCAATTGGCAGAGTGTTATCGCGTGGGGGAAGTATGAAGAACTGGAAGGGAAGGCGGCAGAAGATGCGCTTCAATCCATCTCAAATCGCATCCACCCGATATCCACGAGTGAAACTTCCGTGCCGCGGCATGGATTGGAAAGACCGCATGAGCCGGTCAATCCCGAATTTGAGGTTGTGGTTTTCCAAATAAAAATAAAGGAGGTTACGGGCAAATTCGAAAAGCAGTGATTTTTTCGTTTCACCGCTTGCGGTTATGGCATACAACTGGCCATGCAGAAGATTAGTCACTTTCATCAACAGTTTTGAGGTTGTCATCGGGAATGCGATCGATCAGTTTATTGTAGGGATCGATTCCCGCCTTGACAGGTTTTCCCTCCACTACAAATTCAAGGACATGTTCTCCCGGGGTAAGCCAATGTTTCTTCAGGTATAGCGGTACCTTTTTCTTCATCCCTTGGTCATTCTTGCCATCTTCTGCGAAGATGCCAATGTCGATCAGGTCTTTGCCTGCTCCGGTTTCCTTCTCTTTGCCCTGCCCATCGTAGTATATCTTTCTGGTTTGGACCGTCATGGTTACCCTGTAGTTTTCGCCCTCCATTTTTTTGTAGTCTGCATTGATAATCCGGTTTTCGTACAGTGTTATTTTTTCAAAGGCATCTTCGATGAAATATTTTAAGCTGTCGGGCGTCGCTGCGTTGATGTAACTGTACCACTCGTTCGAGGTAGGGAAGGGAGGTTTTTGGCGAAATGCAGCAGTGTCAATGAATTTCTTAAAGGCTGCGTTCAGCGAATCTTCGCCAATCAAATCCTGCAGCGCATACAACACCAATGAACCTTTGTCATACCAAACGTAAGATCGGGAGTCGTTCTCCAACAAAGTTTCTTCAAACTTGTCTTCTCCGGCGCGGCCCCGGAGGTATCGATCGAGCGAGTACTTCAAACGGTTTTGCATGACATCTTTTCCGTATTCATGCTGCAATACCATGAGCGCAGAATATTCAGCCATAGATTCTGAAAGCTGATTAGCACCACGCGTTGCGCTGGGAGTTACCTGATGACCCCACCACTGATGGGCCACCTCATGCGCCGTTACGTAATAGGAATAGTCGGTATCATCGGGATCACTGAAGTCTGCCACCCATCCAAAACTCTCTGAATATGGAACTGTATTGGGAAATGACTGTGCAAAACTGGCGTAACGTGGAAACTCGAGCACGCGTATTTGATCGTATTGGTATGGCCTGAAATTTTTGGCATAGTAGGTTAGTGATGCTTTTATGGATTTCACATATCTGTCGAGGTTATATGTGTGCGATGGATGATGGAAAATTTCAATATTGACTTCATTACCCCCGGCGCCTATCCATGTGTCACGAAGAACCGCATAGCGCGCTGAGGATATATTGAAGAATAAATCCATCTCGTTATCCATCTTGTAGTGATAATATTTGCGCCCATTTTCTTCCCATTCCTTTTGAATATATCCGGGGGCGACTGCTATTTGATCAGGTTCAGTACTCACCACCGCCTCAAACGTTACATAATCTGCGTCATCGTTGAAAAGCAGATTGCTGAGGCCCCATGGATCAGTCTGAGGAGGCAGAACGTAGTCTTTTTTCGGTAATCCATACTTCTTCCGGTCTTTGTCGCTGGTCATCGGGTCTCCGGGATAACCAAAGGAAGGAAATATACCGAGATCGAAAAATGTGCCGTTGTAAACAATCTCTCTGTCCAGTCCACTGTTTGGGAAACCGCGGTAACGGGCATCCATCGTAATATCCATCTTCATGGTGTCTCCGGGTTCCATGGTCCGCGGCATCACATAGATGAAGAAACGATTTTGGGAGTCTTCCATCACCATCTTTAATGGCAAGCCATCGATTTTAAGTGTTTCAATTTTGGTGTGGGCAATTGGACTTCCGATGTTGAGCATAAGCGAGTCGATGGGACGATTCGTTTTGTTTACGATGGTAAAAATACCAGCTGCCTTCGTATATCTTTCTGTCGGAAAAATATCGATGTTGACCTTGACATCAGCTATTTTTGGTTGCGCTGAAAATTCGTACCGCTTGTATTTTTTTTCAAAGTCTGCGCTAATTCTTTTTCCTTCTTTAATCGTATGGTATACATTTAACACGCTCACATTATAATAAATAAATGCCCCGCACCCGACCCATAGTAGTGTAAAAAAAGTGAGCGGGATCGCGGCCTGGGCGTTAAACCGTTGCCGCGCTAATTTCCACCGGGCACCAAAGCCTGATTCTGCTCCGCGGTTCCAAAAAAGATTACCAATAATAAGGAACACAGTACCCAGGCTAAGCCAGTACACGTTAAACCAGGTAATGGCTTTAAAGAAATGCCCGAAGCCATTCATGTCGGACACTACATAACCAGGGCCGTAGCTGTAGAAAAAGAGGTTATAGTTTAGTTCGGCAAAATTTCGAAGTCCGAAAAAGGCTACCCAGATCCCAATGGAAATTACATGCCCGACAAACTTGTTGTTCACCAGGATGTGAACAATGAATGCCAGCATTACCAATTGAATGTACTCCGGAAACTCAATGAGATAGAGGTCCGTAAAGTACATACTGAATTCAAAATTGAAATAGCCCTTTATTATCTGATTGAGAACGCCACAGAGCAGTACGAGATTCACCAGCACAAAACTGATTAACGCAAGCGAAAGAAATTTGGAACCATATACAACCCAATTGGGGATAGGTAATGCATCGGATATATTGGCGTAGTGAACAAGTTTATCGCGGTGGACAACTTCACCGGTATAAAAAATAATGATGATAAAGACAAAGATGATGTAATCGGCGTCTTTTGCTTCCAGCATGTAGTAGGTGACTGGTAGCGATGGCGTGCCAAAAATGGGAGATCCAAACCATCCATCCAGAAACAGGAATAGTACGCCGGCAAGCAGTATAGAAACAAAATAGAAATCCTTGATGATGTTCCTGAATTCAAGCACCGACAGCCTCAGCATCTTTTGGAAGTAAATCGAGCGTGAGTATATCTTTTGAACAACAGGGAGGTCGTGAAGGGAAAGGCTTTTGGTTTCTGCGAGATCTTCCTTTGTAATTTTTCCCGAAGATACTTCCAGCATACTGCGGAATGAAAAACGGAAGTACGTAAAAAGAAATAGCACAAGACTCAGGCCAATCCAGAGAATTCTGTTCCACAAGAAATTTCCAGTCAAAGGGATTAGCATGACGTTCTGTTCAGCGGGAGTCCAGTACTTTGTCGCGTTGACATAGGTTGTAAGGGCGAACGGATCGAGGATATCGACCAAAGTCTTATTGTCGAGGTCTCGTGTAAGGGCGTTGGCCAGCAGATATCCAACAAAAAGTATTACACTGCCGACGTATGTGACAACGATTTTCCTGGTGAGTACAACCAGCGAAAAGAAAACAGTGCCGGTAAAGAATAAATTTGGAAGTCCAAGTACGAGCGTGTTGTACAGATAATGGTGGAATACAAACGGACCATATTGTTCAGGCTCTATTTCGCCGGAAAGTACACCGATAGGTCCGCCAATCCATGTTCCCAGATGATATCCGAAACTGATTAAGAGCAGGATGACAAATGAACCCAAGAACCGGCCCATCAGATACGACTTTTCTCTTATGGGATAGGCGAAAAAATAATCCTTGGTTTGATATTCAATATCCCGGTAAACAGGAACGCCCATTACCGCGGAAGCTATGAGCATTTCGAAAATGCTCAGTATAATAATAAACTGGCCGATGGCGTATGATGAGTTCACGAAGACTTTTTCAGAGGCGGGGCTGTTACCGTAGATACCGCTGATCAGTGCAAACAGGAATATGATGGCAAAGTATGCCCATGTTGCCGGGCGCTTAAGTCTGTACTTGACTTCAAATAGAAATATTTTCCAAAGCATAGCTGTTCCGTTGAATATATTATGGCCTACACTGTAACGATGTCCATCTTTTCCGCAATACGCGAAAAATAGAAATCTTCCAGGCCAGCCTCGACAGCCTTGAAACTTTCATCGGGTTGGATGTCACTTAATACATGGATTTGCGTTTTACCGGCCTTTAATTGCGTGGAAATGACCTGGAAAGAATTCCGAAATACAGTCAGCTCGTTTTTCTCAATTGTTTTGCTCCAGATTTTACCCTGCACGGAATCTACAAGGGTGGTGGGATGGCCCTCAGCGATGACTTCTCCCAGGCAGATGATTGCCATGTTGCTGCAGAGATTTGTTACGTCTTCAACAATGTGTGTCGAGAGAATGACGATGGTGTTTTCGCCAATTTCGCTTAATAGATTGTAGAAGCGGTTTCGTTCCGCCGGGTCCAGCCCTGCGGTTGGTTCGTCTACGATAATAAGCTTTGGATTTCCAATGAGTGCCTGTGCTACGCCAAAGCGTTGCTTCATTCCACCGGAAAAAGTTCCCAGATTTTTATTTTTTACGTCCGCCAGGTTCACCTTTTCAAGTAGTGCGCTGACGATTTGTTTTCGCTGCTTCTTTTCTACAATGCCCTTCAGATCCGCAATATGGTCCAGCATAGTCTCAGCAGTTACACGGGGATAAACCCCAAATTCTTGCGGCAAATAGCCCAATATCTTTCTAACCTCCTGTTTTTGATCCAGCACATCCAGGCGGCCAAGGGTAACAGATCCACTATCTGCCTCCTGCAACGTTGCGATGGTGCGCATAAGTGATGATTTACCGGCGCCGTTAGGACCGAGTAAACCAAACATTCCCTGGTTGATGGTCAGGGAGACGTTTTTAAGCGCCTGTACACCGTTTGAGTAAGTCTTGCTGAGGTTTTGAATAACAAGCTGCATACGAGGTAGAATTGGTTAATCGTAAAAGAATTTTGAAGATAAGGATAGCAGATCATTCCAGCAAAGCCATATTGCGCAATACACAGGTGTAAAAAAAAAGCGAAGCCCGCACTGCCAGCTGCCGAGGTTCCGGATCGTGGCTACATTACCACATTCACGATCCTCCCTGGCACGACGATTACTTTTTTAGGTGCCTTTCCTTCGGTCCATTTGATAACAATTTCTGAGGCCAGCACAAGTTTTTCAATATCTTCTTTGGGCATGTCCAGGGCAAAATTCATTTTTGCCCGCACCTTACCATTGATAGAAATAGGATATTCAAATGAATCTTCTCTCAGATATTCTTCATTGTACTGCGGAAAAGCTTCATTCAGGATCGTATCACTATGACCCAACTTCTCCCAAAGTTCTTCAGCAATATGCGGGGCGAAAGGCGAAAGGGCAATTACGAGTGGTTCAAGGATAGCACGCTTGTTGCATTTCATGGAATTCAACTCATTGCTGCAGATCATGAACTCACTTACGGACGTATTGAAAGAAAAATGATCTATGTCGTATTCAATCTTCTTCAGTGTTTTGTGCAGCACTTTTAGTGCTTCGGGGGTAGGTTTGCCATCACTTACTTCGAAATTGCCCTGGGCGTTGTGAAAGAGATTCCAGAATCGGCGTAAGAATTTAAAGACACCATCAATACCGTGCGTATTCCATGGCTTGGATAGTTCTAGGGGCCCAAGGAACATTTCGTACATGCGGAGTGTGTCGGCACCGTAGTTTTCAATGATCTCATCCGGGTTCACTACGTTGAAATAGGATTTGCTCATCTTTTCGATTGCTGCACCGCAAATATATTTTTCGCCTTCCAGAATAAATTCTGCGTTTGCAAAATCCGGCTTCCATTTCCTGAATGCCTGTATATTCAAATCCAAACCGGCAACTATGCTCACGTCAACATGAAGAGGATCTGTGTCGTAGTTATCCTTTAATCCTGCCGAAACAAAGGTATTTGTTCCTCTGATACGGTAAACAAAGCGGGAGTCTCCCGTGATCTTTCCCTGGTTGATTAACTTTTTAAACGGTTCGTCAAAATTCAAGTAACCCAGGTCATGCAGAATCTTTACCCAAAGACGTGAATAAAGCAAATGCGCAACGGCATGTTCCGACCCCCCAATATAAACATCTACCTGGCCCCAATAGTCCAATGCTTTTCTGTCAGCAAACACCTGGTCATTGTGCGGGTCAGTATACCGCAGAAAATACCAGGCGGCCCCTGCGTGTGTCGGCATAGTGTTCGTATCTCTTCGCTTATTGTTTGCAAAGTGTACCCAATCGGGGAGATTGGCCAAAGGTCCCTCTCCGGTACCAGACGACTTAAAATTGGTTAATTCCGGCAATTCAAGCGGAAGTTCATGGTCTTCCATAGCGAAGGGCATGTCATCGGTAAAAACGACAGGAAAGGGTTCACCCCAGTAACGCTGCCTGCTCCACCCCGCGTCGCGCATCTTATAGTTTACTTGTCGCTTTCCGATTCCTTTTTCTTCAAGCCTGTCGATCACGACATCAATAGCCTGGTGCATCACCAAGCCATCCAGAAAATCAGAATTTTCCAGAATAGCCTCTTTAGTAGGATTGGCTTCCTGTCCGTTATAGTATTCGCCGATAATGTTTGTAATGGGTAAACCAAAGTGGTTGGCGAACTTGTGATCGCGCTCGTCGCCACAGGGCACAGCCATGATCGCGCCAGTGCCATATCCAACCAAAACGTATTCGCTTATCCATACCGGTACTTCTCGTCCGTTGAATGGATTAACGGCAAAGGCTCCGGTGAATGCACCAGTGATCTTTTTTACCTCAGCCATGCGGTCTATTTCCGAACGGCTTTCTACATACGCGAGATATTTTTCAATCTCTGCGCGTTGTGCAATGCTCGTAATTTCTTTTACCAGCTCGTGTTCCGGCGCCAACACCATAAAATCCACGCCGAATATTGTATCAGGCCGTGTGGTGAAGACGACAAGGTTGTAAAGCCTTTCTTTTTCGTCTTTCACCTGGAAGGTGATTCTTGCGCCAACACTCTTGCCAATCCAGTTTCGCTGGATTTCTTTCATTGAGTCACTGAAGTCTACTTCTTCCAGCCCTTTTAATAACCGTTCAGCATATTCCGTTATGCGAAGACTCCATTGGCGCATTTGTTTTTTTGTTACCGGAAATCCCCCGCGATAACTTACACCATTGATGACTTCATCATTGGCCAACACCGTTCCCAGGGCTTCGCACCAGTTGACGTCCGTATACGCAAGGTAGGCCAGCCTGTATTGCATGAGAATCTCCTGTTGCGTTTTCGCATCGAATGATTGCCATTCGCCGCCGGTAAAGACTTCTTTGTTCGATCCGGGAACGAGGGACTTCGCGTTTGGAAAGGGATGATTTGCGTTACCTTCTTTTGCAAATAAGTGGATCAGATCGGCAATGCGTTCGGCTTTTTCCTTTTTCTGGTTATACCAGCTATCGAAAATCTGGAGGAAGATCCATTGGGTCCATTTGTAGTATTTCGGATCACAGGTTTGCACTTCCCGGCTCCAGTCGTAGCAAAATCCTATTTTGGACAATTGATCCTTGAAGGTCTGGATATTCTGCGCCGTTGAGGTTGCAGGATGGATGCCATGGTCGATGGCATATTGCTCCGCGGGCAATCCGAAGGCGTCAAAACCCATTGGGTGCAGCACATTGTATCCCTTCAGTCTCTTAAAGCGCGAAACAATATCCGACGCGATGTAACCCAGGGGATGGCCCACGTGCAACCCCGCTCCAGAAGGGTAGGGAAACATATCGAGAACGTAGTATTTTTCCTTGGCGGTATCGTTAGAGACCTTGTATACACCATCCCTGGCCCACTTGTCCTGCCATTTCTTTTCAATGTTTTTGATTTCTTCCTTGCTGTAATCGGCCATTTGTCAATCGTTCTGGAGATTTAGAACGGCAAAAATAAGCAAACAGAACAAAATGCAATAGACTTCTTCCGCAACGGCTGCAGGCTAAAACTGCCGCCTTTTAATTGTCCGAGACCTTCTCAATCCGTTTTGGTGTATCTGTACCGCGCACAATGGAAGATGAACTCAGGGCAATTGCACGTATGGTGGCGGTTATATTCTGCATATCCAGGGTCTCAACCTCATCATTGACGGTATGATAAAACTGATCACTATCAATCTGGTCTGTAGAGATCGTATGTGCTGGTACGCCAAGTCTTGCAAGTGTGGCATTGTCTGATCGAAAGAACAAGCGCTGCTCCGGATATGGATCAGGGTTGAACGTATAGGGCGTTCCGGCAAGGTTCTTCTGGAGTATTTGCCCGAAATCGGATCGTTCATAGCCAGTTATGAAGGCAGAATTAATGCCCCATTTGGATGGTTTGCCGATCATTTCAACGTTAAACATGGCCACCACCTTGTCAGGGTCCAGTTGTTGAGAAAAATATTGTGAACCAAGACCACCCAATTCTTCTGCCGTAAAGGCAACAAAGACCAGCGTACGGTTGTTTTTCTTTATTTTTTTGAAGTAACGTGCAAGTTCGATAACGGCGGTTGTACCGGAGGCATCATCATCAGCTCCGTTGGCAATGGAGTCGCCATCGATTATGGGTTTTTGGATACCGAGGTGGTCATAATGCGCCGAGAATACAACCATTTCATCTGCTACGGTCTTGCCTACAAGCTGACCTACAACATTTGTCATTTTAATGGATTCAAATTTCCGCATGGCCTGTACGGAATATTCCGAAGCATTACTTTTGCCGAGCACAAAAACCTTTGTTGATGTGCGTCCGTTGGTAAATCTTTTTTCAAAAATATTCCTGAGTTCGCTGAAATTTGATTGGAATTCACCGGCCACAAAAACGATAGCAGATGACGTATCCTGGATTTGCCGAAATGCGCTTGCGAAAAAGTATTGATTTGTATTTTGCACGGACGAATCGTACGGAATGAACACGATGGGAAGTCCGCCAGTAATGTTGATTTCTGTTTTTTCCGAAATGATTAAATAGTTTTCAGGCGGGATTATTTCACCGTCGATTGTCACGGTTGATACCTGAGCGGCAAATCTTTGCTTTACAAATTGCTGCCGATAGCCACTCAGTCCGCTCAGTGGTTTTAAGCCGATCTTCTTAAATTCCTTCTCGATAAAGGCTGTCGCCATTTCGCTCAGGGCAGGTTGTTCCGCGGGTCGTCCCATCATGCCATCTGCAGCAAGCATCTTGATAACGCGCCCTACACTTTTCTCGGTGATGTACTTATCAGTCTTCTGGGCAAATAATTCCTGCAGGCCTGAAATGAAGATAATCAGGATAATTAACTTTTTCATTGCGTCTGATGCTATGTGATGTCCGATTTTCAAAAATACATTTTTTAATCTGTTTCGATCATCGTCCGCCCTTAACAGTTCATCATCCTTGCCCGACAGTTGGGTAAGACGCATTATGATGGCATAACCTGCGGACCAATCTTTACGGAGTAGTCGCCAAAGCGCTATGTATGAAAATACTTCTTACGATGCTTTCCGTTTTTGTTTTCTCGTCCAGCGTCTGCCAGGTCACGATTTCGGGCAGGGTTACTGATGGCCAGGGAGAGCCTGTTCCAGGTACCAATGTCTTTTTGAAGGATACCTATGATGGTGCAAGTTCTTTGGGAGATGGAAGCTTTGAATTCATTACCACTGCTGTCGGGAAGGCGGACTTAATAGCAAAGTTTATCGGTTACAGGGATTTTGTACAACCGGTATTACTTGACGCGCAGCGCATTGTGGTTGAAATCCGACTGGAAGAAACCATTAGTGAGTTGAAGGCAGTCACGATCACTGCCGGCGCCTTTACAGCAAATGATGCATCACGGCGCACCATTTTCAAAGCCGCAGACATTGCTTCCACGGCCGGTGCCACAGCTGATATTGCCGGAGCGCTCAATACACTGCCAGGTACACAGAAGGTAGGGGAGTCAGGACGACTTTTCGTCCGAGGCGGAGACAGCAACGAGGCCAGAACTTTCATTGATGGGATGGTTGTTTTAGATGCCTATAATACAACCGCTCCGAATACACCATCGCGCGGCAGGTTTCTGCCTTTTATGTTCAAAGGTACAAGCTTCAGCACAGGCGGCTATTCCGCAGAATACGGCCAGGCGCTTTCATCTGCTCTGGTGCTGGATTCTAAAGATAAGGCAGAATCTACCCGCACCGATATCGGTATACTCTCGGTGGGTGGAGATGTCGCGCATACACAGGCGTGGGATAGGGGGTCAGTTGCAGGAAAAATTCAATACACCAATATCCGTCCTTATTTTGGATTGATCAATCAGGAGATAGATTGGAAAACGCCGCCAGAATCCACTGAAGCTGTTGGTGTTTTCAGACAACAGGTTGGCAAGGATGGCCTGTTTAAGTTCTACGGAAATTTTAACCATTCCAACTTCTCTTTGTACCATCATGATATTAACGACAACGGTGTTAAACAGCTGTATGATCTGACTAACAATTACCGCTATCTGAATGGATCTTACATAAGTTCAATCAATGAAAAGTGGAGTGTACACGGCGGTCTTTCTTATAGCTACATTCAAAATAACACGCAAATTGAGTTTGATAATATTCTGGAGTCGGAAAAAGGAATTCATGCAAAAACAGTATTTGAGGGTTCCTTGTCGGTCAGAGTGGAGCTAAAAACGGGGATCGAAGTAATGCAGCGTAACTACGCCAAATCCATCTACTTTAATGCTGATTCAACATATTCACATTGGTTCAATGAACTTATTGCTGCAGGCTTTGCAGAGGTCTATATCTATGCCAGCAATAAATTTGTGGTTAGAATTGGAACCCGCCTGGAATATTGTAACCTGACAGGCAAGGCAGGCGTTGACCCCCGGGGTTCACTCGCCTATAAAACGGGAGCAACCAGTCAGGTGTCTTTCGCCTATGGCAAATTCCGGCAGTCGGCTAAGCATAATCTGGTAAGCATTAACCAAGCCCTTGATGCTGAAAAAGCAGATCACTTGATTCTCAACTATCAGCGGGTAGAAAATAATCGAACCTTCAGAGTGGAAACCTACTACAAGCGATACGAGGATTTAGTGAAATATGAAAATGGGAACCCACTTTTGTTAACAAACACTGGCAAGGGATTCGCACGGGGCGTAGAACTATTCTGGCGGGATAACCACTCTATTAAGAACGTCGACTATTGGTTTTCATATTCATTCCTTGATACCAAGCGTGAATATCTGGATTTTCCGCACAGGGCAACTCCGGCATTTGCTACAGCGCACAACCTTTCGTTTGTCTACAAGCATTTTGTTCCTTCGATCAGGAGCCAGGTTGGTTTTACGTATAGCTACACCACAGGCAGGCCTTTCAACGATCCTAACACGGCAAGCTTTAACAAAGGGAAAACGCCCTACTACGCTGACCTAAGTGTAAACGTAGCATACTTGCCAAGGCAGTTTCTGATATTGTATGTCTCCTGTACAAATGTGTTGGGGCGCGATAATATTTTCGGATATGAATACAGTACCACGACGGATGGAACCGGCGCATACCGGCGGCGTGCCATCCGCCAGGCAGCGCCTCGTTTCTTGTTTTTGGGAATTTTTATCACCCTTTCAAAAGATAAATCAGTGAATCAATTACCAAGTCTTTAGTCAATATTTTAAAATTCAACATTATGAAAAAAGTAAACATTATTTCCATCTTAAGTGCAACGTTATTGTTGGTCGCGCACTCCCTGTTGGCCACCGATATTCAGTATATTGAAGCCATGCAGAAAAACATTCATGTTGTTTATACTGCCCAGTCCATGGCTGAGCTTCAAGAGGCGGTTAATGCACTGCAGCGCATTGGTGCTGCTGAGAAAAATAAATGGGAGCCCCATTATTACGCATCATTTGGTTACATCATGATGGCAAGCCGTGAGCAGGATGGTGCAAAAAAGGATAGCTATCTGGATCAGGCTATGGCCGGTATTGAAAAAGCGAAAACCATTAATGGAAATGATTCTGAAGTAGTTGCGCTTGAAGGGTTTGTGCAGATGATGCGCATTACGGTGGACCCGGGCACGCGTGGTCCTCAGTATTCCGGACTCGCGATGCAAACCTTTGGCAAAGCATCTGCAATGAATCCTGATAACCCAAGAGCGCTGGTGTTAAAGGCACAGATGCAATTCGGCACTTCAAAGTTCTTCGGATCACCTGCGACAGACGCATGTGAGACCCTGGATTTGGCCGTTACGAAATTTGAAGCCTCCGCGTCAACCAATCCGCTGGCTCCGCAATGGGGGAGAGAGATGGCAACGGCATTGCAGCATGAATGCAATTAATTACGTAATTAATTACGTAATTAATTGCCGGGACACTTCAACTTAAACGGGCAACTTGTTTAGGTTGAGGTGCATCCAGGCATCGGGAATTGATTGCGTGTACTAACACTGCCGACCTCCGATACAAACGCATGAAAAGTTATGATCAAGATATTGTATTTTTAATAGAATGGTGATCAATCGAAAACGCATACGCACGGAACTTCAATATGCCGGGTTCTTCGTGCTGGCTGGTGTGATCCAGACATATTTCACCTGTTCTGGATGCAATAGCTTGCGGGAATACGCACTCGTGTCCTTTTTCTCATTTATGCTATGGGTCTTATTATGGAGAGGGAATAATTTGGTGACCTATTATGTTAGCGGTAAGATTTCATGGTTTAAATTTCCGGTCAAGCGCCTTGTGGTTGCCATCATTACGACTATTGGATATACATTACTTGCGGTAATAGGAACAATGCTTCTTTTTGAGAGCTTGTTTGATTTCAATTTTGGATCGTCATTCATATGGACGATCTATTTTGCCGTAGGCATTACGATTTTGATTTCACTTGTACTACACAGCCGTGAATTTCTGTTGAGAGGGAGGCAGGCAACGCTTGACGCTGAGCTATTGCAGAAAGAAACAATTATTGCCAAGTATGAAAGTCTGAAAAGTCAGGTTAGTCCCCATTTTCTTTTTAATAGTTTTAATGCACTTACGAATCTGGTGTATGAGGACCAGGACAAGGCAGCGAAATTCATCAAGCAACTTTCGGAGGTGTATCGTTATGTGCTGGATTCCCGCGATAAAGAGGTAGTATCATTGGATGAGGAGCGGAAGTTTCTCACAGCATATCTCTTTCTTCAACAAATAAGGTTTGGCGATAAATTGGACCTCAACATTCAACTTGATGGAACGCGAAGCCTGGTGGCGCCGCTTGTGCTGCAGATGCTGGTGGAGAATGCCATAAAACACAATATAATTTCAACGGAAAACCCGTTGAAAATTTATATTTATGTTGAGGATGAATTTATTGTTATTGAAAATAACGTTCAAAAGAAATCGGTCATGTTTGAAGAGTCTGCTGGTGTCGGCCTGGACAATATCGCAAAACGCTACGCATTCCTTAGTGACAAATCAGTAGAGATTTCGTCAGGGGAAAAGTTTATTGTAAAACTCCCCATAATACCTGAAGAATAATCGGCGATGAAAATACTAGTGATAGAAGACGAGCCACAGGCGGCACAGCGACTTGAAACGCTGGTGAAGAGTCTCGATCCGAATGCAACATTTCTGGGCAATATTGATTCGGTAAAGAAGGCTGTAGAATGGATTGCGGACAATCCACCGCCTGACTTGATTTTCATGGATATTCAACTGGCTGATGGAATAAGTTTTCAAATCTTCGAGTTGTGTGAGGTGACGTCTCCTGTAATTTTCACGACCGCATATGATGAGTACGCCTTGAGGGCCTTCAAGGTCAATAGCATCGACTACATCCTTAAGCCTGTTGATCGGGAGGAGCTGGAAGTTGCTTTGACTAAATTTCATGCGCTCGGGGGGACACGATCAAGGGTAGTACTCGATAATATAGAGCAGGCCATCCAAATGCTGACGAAGAAGTATAAAACGCGGTTTATTATAAAGGTGGGGGAACATCTTCGATCCTTGGAAGTGACTGATATACTATTTTTCCTAAGCCTTGAAAAAGCTACCTTTTGCTACACGGCTGACGGCCGAAAGAATATACTTGATTTTACACTCGATCAGCTTGAGGGACTGCTGGATCCTTCAGTCTTTTTTCGGATCAACCGCAAGTATATTGTTTCAGTAGCATCTATCCAGGATATGGTGAGTTATGCGAATAGCCGACTTAAGCTGGTAATTAGGAATACAAGTGATAACGATATTATCGTTGCGCGCGAACGGGTGCAGGCATTCAAAGCGTGGTTGGACCGTTGAATGAGCTTTTAGTGAAATGCCCTTTCAGCTCCGCTATGTCCCTTTCCCCGAGAGGCTTGGTGATGAATTGAATTACATTTTCGTAAGCAAATGCCTTTTCACGATCTTTTGCGCAACCGGAGCTGGTAAGGATGGCGATTTTAGACTTTTCTTTAATCATGCTGGGTAGGGCTGAGAAACTCTTCAGGAAGGAAAAGCCATCTTTTTCGGGCATATTCAGGTCCAGGAAGATGATATCTGGTGCAGATTCTCCATTGGTATTCCGGAGCCAGCAGAGGGCTTCATCTACCGATTTATAGAAAAGCAATTCATCAGAAAAATTACAGACTTCAAGAAATCTTCGCTGAACGAACAAATCGATGTCACTATCATCAACCAACAGCGTCTTCCGTACAAGCTTACCCATAGGTTATTTCGAGTGGTGTATCAAGAAACTCAACAAAAAGCACTTAAAAGGGGAAAAATACACTAAAATTATAAAAGGCGGTTTTAAAGCTATAAAAAATGTGTTAAAATTGGGATTCTAAAAACCTAAGCAACACCATGAAATTCAACCAACTTATTCAATTCTCCTTTAGTACCCTGATAGCCATTAGTTTGGCATCTTGCGGGACATCCTCCAGCGATAGGGATAAGAACTCCGATGAGTTTAATGAGGCCAAGGAAAGCCTTCCGGGCCAGATAGAAGAATTAGTTTATAATATTCCGTCACCTTCCGAAATTCCATACCTTCTCCAGCGTACCGGTGCTGAATTCAATGAAAGTTTATTGAATTCTCGCTCCAAGGCGGATCAGTACACTTCGCGTACCGATAAGTCTGCCCTGAATTTGGGCGTTTATGCCGCGGATATTGGATACCTCAGCACGTACGACAAAACGCAACAAGCTATAGACTACCTGGGGACTGCCAAGGATCTCGCTGACGGGCTGGGTGTGATAGGGTCTTTTGACGTACAGGTGCTGCAGCAATTTGAGGCTAATATTTCCAATAAAGATTCATTAACCAGTCTGCTTGACGAAACGATCAACAAAACGCAGATGTTTCTGAAGGATAATAACCGCAACAAACTCGCCGCCATGGTGATTACGGGAAGCTTTGTTGAAGGCCTTTATATTTCCACACAATTGGTAAGGACTTATCCCAAGGATTTGCTTCCGACAGATGCCAAGAATCTGGTATTAACTCCGTTAATACGGATTATCCTGGATCAGAAGAGTTCTGTCTCCGAAGTAAACAAAATGCTGGCTGCTGCTGAGCAGACTGAGGAAATTACTTCAATCCAGGCAGATTTGAAGTCACTGGAAGCAGCATATGCAGCGCTAAATATCGAAGAACAGATTAAGAACAATAAAGCTAATCTGGTATTAAGTGACAAGAACCTTGTTGAAATAACCAATATTGTTGAGAAGATCCGCAAGGGCATCACCGACTAACCCGGAAGCTTTTGTGATTTGGATAGCATAGGGACTGGTGATAAACCGGTCCCTATTTTTTTAGGGTTAGCATCTTTAGCTATCTTTAAGCTATCCAGAAATAAATCAACACTGTACGTATGAGCGAACCGTTACTCAAAGCAATTCTTAGACTATTCGCGGTAGTCGCCAGGGAGGATGAAGTTACCCTGCAGGAGCGCCAGCAGGTCGTCATATTTCTGGATGTACATTTGAGCCAGTCTGGAGCGGAACCCTACCTCCAACTCTTTGATGAGTATGTTCAGCTCTTGCCACCCAAGACTGGCGCATTGACGGCTGAACTTAATCAGCTGGATGCCCTATGCAAGGAAGTGAACCTGGACCTAACCTTGAAGCAGAAGGTTGTAATAATCCTGGAGCTATTCAGTATTATCCTGGCTGATGGTAAAATTACGGATCGGGAAACGGAATTGGTGAATGCAATCGGCATGAATTTCAAAATCCTGCCCGTTGAGATTCAAGCCATTAAAACCTTTGTCCGGGCCAAGCGGGCTGCAGAATTGGATCATAGCAGGATCCTGATTGTTGATTCGGCTGCTTCGGGAAACTTCGTTAATTCAAACCATATAGAACGCAGCCACTTGAATGGGTTCATTGCTATACTCCATGTAGAGCAGGCAGAGTTTTTCTTTATTAAATACGTGGGCGCCTCCGACTTATATCTTAACGGAGTCCCCGTCAAATCAGGCTCCATCGGGGTACTGGGAGTGGGTAGCACGTTGCGGTGGGAAAGGGATGAACCAATATACTACGGCGATATTCTAAATAAATTTAAAAAATTCGGCCAATACCCAAGCCTGTCGTTTGAGGGAATCAACCTCAGTTTTCAGTTCAAAAATGGAAAAATTGGTTTGCGAGACATAAACCTGTCAGAAGAATCAGGGAATCTTGTTGCATTGATGGGAGGGAGTGGTGCGGGAAAATCAACATTGCTCCATGTTTTGAACGGCTCTGAGGCGCCTTCCCGGGGGCAGGTTCTGATTAATGGCATTGATATCCACAAAGACCCCAAGAAGATTGAAGGCGTGATAGGTTTTGTACCCCAGGATGATCTGCTGATCGAAGATTTGACCGTGTATCAAAATTTATATTATGCAGCCAAGCTGTGCTTTGGCGATAAATCAGAGCAAGAGATAAAAGACCTGGTAACAAAAGTTCTGGAGGATTTGGGCTTAGCGGAAACTAAGGATCTGAAGGTGGGCTCTCCATTGCGCAAAACCATTAGCGGTGGCCAGCGAAAACGGCTAAACATAGGACTTGAGTTATTGCGGGAACCTGCGGTATTGTTTTGTGATGAGCCAACAAGTGGGCTATCATCGAGGGATTCAGAGAATATCATTGATTTACTAAAGGAGCTTTCATTAAAGGGTAAGCTGGTTTTTGCGGTTATCCATCAGCCTTCTTCCGATATCTTTAAAATGTTTGACAAACTGCTGATCCTGGATTATGGCGGCTATCAGATTTACTATGGCAACCCCGTTGATGCCATTATCTATTTTAAAAAGAGCATTAACATGGTCAATAGCGACGAGGGGGAATGCTATGCGTGTGGTAATGTAAACCCGGAACAGATTTTTAACATCATTGAAACAAAAGTCATCAATGAGTATGGTCAGTTTACCAATGAACGCAAGATATCAGCGAAGCAATGGAATAGCCTATTTCAGAAAAATTACAAAGCTTTTTCAGTAGAAAAATCTGACGAAGTTCCACATTCCACACTCAACATCCCTTCACGATTAAAACAGACTATATTGTTTGGCATGCGTGATGTCAAGGCCAAAATTCACAACCGGCAATACATGATCATCAACTTACTGGAAGCGCCGGCGCTTGCATTTATCCTTGCATTCATTGTCAGGTACTACAGTACGGAAGATAAACTTCTTCTGGACTATGTCTTTAGCAAGAACGTGAACCTGCCTGCTTATTTTTTTATGAGTGTCATTGTGGCCCTTTTTATGGGACTTACCGTAAGTGCCGAAGAGATTATACGGGATAGAAAGATTTTGAAGCGTGAATCTTTTCTGCACCTCAGCAGAAGCAGCTACGTATTGTCCAAGATATCTATCCTGTTTATGCTCTCCGCTATTCAAACAATAGCGTTTGTATTAGTCGGTAATTCTATTCTCGAAATTGAAGGAATGTTTTTTCGGCATTGGTTTATCCTTTTTTCTGCTGCTTGCTTTGCCAATCTCCTTGGACTGAATATTTCCTCTGGTTTTAATTCTGCCGTTACGATTTACATTCTCATCCCTTTGCTGCTTATCCCGCAGCTTATTCTGAGCGGTGTGGTGGTGAAGTTTGATAAGCTTAACCCCGTAATCGGAAACAGTGCAACGGTGCCCGTGGTGGGCGATCTGATGGCCTCGCGCTGGGCTTTTGAGGCTGCGATGGTTACACAGTTTAAAGACAATCTCTTTGAGCGTGAATTCTATTTATTTGATAAGATAATGGCAAATGCTGATTACAAGAGGGTTTATTTTATCCCTGAAATTGAAACAAGACTTGAGTATTGCGCCAGGAATTCCAATGCCTCCGGCCAGGATGTTAAGGACAAGGTAGCGCGCAATCTCCGGCTGATTAAGCGGGAGCTCTCCGATGAACTTGCCTCCACCAAGCAGACGCTTCCGGAATTATATGAACTTGCTCCTGGAAAATATGAGTCTTCAGCCTACGATTCGGTATCACGCTTTCTGGAGAATTTGAAACGTTATTATGTGAACCGTTACAATGCCGTTGATAAGGAAAAAGAAGTAAAGATTTTTGAAATGACGAACACGCCGGAGAAGCAAGCTGCGTTCAATGCGTTCCGGGATCATTATCATAACGAAGCCATTGCAGAGTTGACAAAGAATCTTAACGAGTCGCGTAGAATTATGGAGCAGGATGAAAGACTCATCCAGAAGGTTTATCCAATTTATAAAGACCCGCAGCCAGATCATCCGATTGATTTTGATGCCCAGTTTTATATGCCGGCGAAGCACTTTATGAATCGAAACATTGATACATTCTATTTTAATACGGGGGTGATTTGGTCAATGACGGTTGTATTGGCCCTGGCACTCTACTTTGATATCTTGCGAAAAATCATTGATGGCATCGGTAACCTCTCAAATCCATTGTACAAATAGACAGTAGGCTAGATTCAGCGTTATGTTCTTTATTCTTTCCAAGACACTCAATTTTCTGGTAATGCCGTTTACAGTGGTATGCCTGCTTCTCTTGCTGTCCTTGATTATCAGGAATATGCGATGGAAGAAGATATGTTTTTGGACGGGCCTGGTACTGATGTTCTTTTTCTCGAACGACTTTATTGCGAATGAGATAATGCGGGCATGGGAAGTCAAAACCAGGGCGTACAGTGATATGAAGCCCCATGCATTGGGAATTGTGCTTACGGGAGTAACGATCTCGGATCTGCAGCCGGATGATCGCGTATATTTTCATCGCGGGGCGGACAGGGTAACCCATGCCGTGCAATTGTACAAGCTGGGATTGATTGAGAAGATTCTGATTAGCGGTGGCACTGGTCTGTTGACGATTGATGAAGAGCCGGAAGCCAACAAGTTGCGGAAAGCAATGGTTATGATGGGCGTATCCGACAGGGATATTTTTATTGAGAACGAAAGTAGAAATACGCATGAATCTGCTGTTCGTGTAAAACCTATGCTGATATCGCTTCAATTGGCTCCAGCGGACTGTTTGTTAATTACCTCCGCATTTCATATGAGGCGCTCGCTTGCTTGTTTTCGAAAAGAAGGGCTTACCTTAGCGCCTTTCAGCACTGACTTTTATGCACACCCCCGATTTTTTTATCCGGATATTTTGTTTGTTCCTGACCTTGAAGCGATGGTGCTCTGGCAGAAACTCATCAAGGAATGGGTAGGCATAGTCGCATATAAACTTGTTGGATATATATAATGTAAGCAATATGAAAAAACAACTGATTTTAGTTTTCCTCCTTGCATGGGGCTGTTCCCCTGCTCAAAAGAAAGATGACACTGCAACAACAGCCGTAAGCACTGTGCTGGATGCAAAGACTTTTAAAGACAAGGTTGCATCCGCCAAGGGCAATGCAGTTTTGTTGGATGTGCGCACGCCAGAGGAAGTAGCAGAGGGAATAATTCCCGGCGCAATTATTATGGATTTTAGGGCTCCTGATTTTGAGGATAAAATTTCTAAACTCGATAAAAGTAAGGACTACTTCGTTTATTGTAAAGCTGGGATCAGGAGTACCAAGGCCGTTACGCTTATGGAGTCAACCGGCTTTACGAAGGTCTATAACCTTGATGGTGGTTATGATGCATGGGTTGCAAATGGGTTTGAAACCCAGAAGCCTGAGTAGCTAGATAATTGCATTCATAAAAAAAGCCACTTTCACACGTGGCTTTTTTTATGCGCGGCGCCAAAAAATCCTTACGGTATAGGTAAACCCGTCGCACCGTATTTACTGATATCGGTCAATGGTATTTTGGCTGTAAATGTTGTGTTGATCGCGTCGATAAATACGCGCGACAGAAACGCGTATCCGCGGCTGTTAGGATGAACACCATCTTCGGAGTAAATACCGGTCGGTGGATCGATCTTTGGCGTGATGGTTACCCCATTATAGACCGCTGCTCTTGCCGTTACGAAAGCATTTAAGGCTGCGTTTATATCTGCATGCGCCAGTCTGGAAGGGTTTGCATCGGCAACGGCTTTGACTGTAGCGTTGAAAGCGGTCCGGGCATCGTTGATGGCTGCTATTTCACTTGGAATTAGTGCGTATTGATCAGCCAGGGGGACAGATACACCGTTTACTTTGGTGGGGTCTCCGCCAATCGCTGTTCCGATTACGGAGCCGGCGGCCAACGGCAGGATATCCGTACTTTTTGTTTGGCGTGCTATAGCATAAGGCAGCAATCCGGCATAAGGTCCGGCCATATACGCGCTAAGGTCTGTTAAGGTCTCGTCGTTTATCAAGATTGCATTATTTTTTGACTCAGTGTAGGTAATCTTTCGCAGGGCTGCCTCGTCGGCGTCGATGACCGTTAGGGCCACCATGCCATCCAGGAAAGCATTGTAATTGTTGGCAAGCGATGCCGTAAGCGCTGCAGCGGTTGCGGCATCCAGTGGCAAAGCGTTCCATGCGACAGCGGTAAAGTGTGGCATGGCAAATATGTTAGGAAAGTTACCGACAACACCTTTAAGGTTAGGGTTGGAGCTCAGAAGCGCTCCGATAGCAGCACCATATATTGCACCAAACGCCGGTGCAGAGGTGAGTGGTGCTTTGGTAGGATCGCCTCCAAATGCAGCGTGCAGAAAGAAGTCGTCTAATCCCAGCCAGAAAAGAAAAAATGATCCACCTGCTGCTGCCGCGTCACCAATGATTGTAGTGGTACCACCTGGGGGCGGAGCAAACCGTCCATAGAACGGGCTAAATCTTGGGTCGACGCCGGCACCGGCCCACGCACCAGTTTCCGGAATTAATGCTTGTCCCAGTACAATAGCCGGCACGCCAAAATTATTCAAGGTTGCCTTGCCACCAGTGTAAATGAAACCCGGGTTGGCTGCAGGATTTGGAAGCGCCTCCAGGTTTCCTGGTGCATACGCCTGCGGTGTTGGTTTGGGTGAGGTGGAACCGTTGTATTGAAGTAACAATCTTCCCAGGATTGGTTTGGTGTTGTCTGTCAGGAAAGGCTGGGTTACAAAAAGATTCCAGCCCAGCGAGGCACCGATGGTAGGTTGGATAAACGCTGCGGGTGCGCCTACACATTCAAATTGTTTATTTAGAATGGCCGCAATCGAATTGTTTTGACCCCCCGTAAACAAAGCGCCCGCCTGAACACCCGCAACAAAGGAGTTGCCAATGGCAACAAACTTGGTGAATTCGGCTGTTCCTGCTGTGGCACCTTCGCACACTGGCTTGATTATGCAGCTTTCCGGATCCACATCACATGGATCTTGCAATTTGAGCACTTCCTGCTCACATGCTCCCACCAAAATGAAGGTCAGGATATAGCTAATGTGTTTTATCGATTTCATGTTGAATTAGTTTAGCGTCCGGTTAATTGAAGAATTCATCAAACGTGAGCGATATGTAATATTGTTGCCCGACGAACGGTGCACCAAAATTGGTCCGGTAATCACTACCGCCGATGTTGGTGCCTCCGATCTTGAGCATCGTTTTCAAGGGGGATAACTTGTAATTAATCTGTGCGTCAACTAGA
>JAOUDZ010000047.1 GCA_029858965.1 Cyclobacteriaceae bacterium | reverse complement strand
CCGGTTGTTTGTGCGGCCAATACTTAAGCCGCACGTTATCAGAAAAACGATTAACATCATTTTCCAGACTCAGAACAATCTTTAACCCTTCTAACCCTGCCAATGAGGCACTTTAGCGTAAGATCCCTTTCATTATCGTGCAACTCCTTTATAATATAATATTTCTTTCCCCTTACCTTCTTATCTTTAACCTACTGAAACAAACCCATCTATGTCTATAAAAATCAGAAAGGAAGATGCCCTGAATTACCATATGCAAGGACAGCCGGGTAAAATCGAAGTCGTACCCACAAAAGAACTTAGCTCGCAATTAGATCTTGCCCTGGCATATTCACCCGGCGTAGCCGAACCCTGTAAGGAAATTGCTGCCAACAAAGACGATGTGTATAAATATACAGCTAAAGGAAATCTTATAGCCGTAATCTCGAACGGAACTGCAGTACTGGGATTGGGCAATATTGGTCCTGAAGCATCCAAACCCGTTATGGAGGGTAAGGGTGTGCTCTTTAAGAAATTTGCCGGCATTGATGTGTTTGACATAGAGATCGATGAGGAAGATCCCGATGAATTCATCAAAATAGTGAAATCACTGGAGCCAACTTTCGGTGGTGTAAACCTGGAAGATATAAAAGCGCCAGAGTGTTTCAAGATTGAGACGGAATTGCGGGAAAAGATGCATATCCCGATTATGCATGATGACCAACACGGTACAGCCATAATTTCCAGTGCTGCCTTGCTTAACGCCCTGGGAATTGTTGAGAAGAAAATTGAAGACGTCAGAATCATCGTTAATGGTGCCGGCGCCGCTGCGGTAAGTTGCACCAAACTTTACATAGCCCTCGGTGCACGAAAAGAAAACATCATCATGTGCGATAGCAAGGGTGTATTAAACACATCGCGCACTAACCTGGACGATATTAAAAAGCAATTTGTTACACAGCACAATATTTCAACCTTGCAGGAGGCTATGAAAGATGCTGATGTATTTATTGGGCTGTCGGTTGCCGATGCTATTACACCACACGATTTAAATGTGATGGCTAAAGATCCCATCGTTTTTGCACTGGCAAATCCTGATCCGGAAATTCAGTATGACCTTGCCATGAAGACACGACCAGATATTATCATGGCGACCGGCCGGTCTGATCATCCTAATCAAGTAAACAATGTTCTGGGCTTCCCATATATTTTCAGGGGGGCGCTGGATGTCCGCGCAACAGAGATCAATGAAGAAATGAAGCTTGCTGCGGTGCATGCGCTTGCTGCATTGGCGAAAGAGTCCGTTCCCGATATTGTAGTGAGTGCATACGGTAAGGATAAAATTATGTTTGGCAGGGAGTATCTGATCCCAAAACCACTGGATTCAAGACTAATTACCACCATTTCGCCAGCGGTTGCAAAAGCAGCAATGAACTCTGGTGTTGCAAAAAATCATATTACGGATTGGGTTACCTATCACAACGATTTGCAGAAGCGAATAGGTATAGATCATAAACTGATGTCGCAGATGATTGATCGGGCCAAAAAAGATCCCAAACGGGTTGTGTTTGCAGAAGCGAATCATCACAAGATTCTGAAGGCAGCACAAGTCTTAAGGGATGAAGGAATAGCATACCCGATCCTGCTTGGCAATAAGGAGGAAATACTCAAGCTCATTAAGGAATATGAGCTTGACTTACATGACTGTCCAATAATTTATCCCCGGGAGGACGAGCAGAGTTTGAAGCGGTACGCCGACGAATTTTACAAGAAAAGGCAAAGGAAAGGCATGACGTACGAAGACTGCCTTCGCCTCTTGCGCGAGCGAAATTACTTTGCCGCGATGATGGTTGAGCTTGGTGATGCTGATGCGGTAGTAAGTGGTTTGACGAAAGATTATGCCAAAACTATTTTACCTTCTCTTCAGGCGATCGGTACGGCAGAAGGCGTAAACCGGGTGGCAGGTATGTACATAATCAGGAACGCGCGCGGTACTTTCTTTTTTGCTGATACTACGGTAAACGTTGATCCTAATGCACAAGACCTTGCCGGGATTATAGAACTCACAGCCCGAGGTGTGAAGTTCTTCGATATCGCCCCGCGTATTGCAGTGTTGTCATACTCCAATTTTGGTTCATCAAAAGGAGATATTCCGGACAAAACCCGTGAGGCTGTACGGTTGGCAAAACAAAAGGATCCAACACTTATAGTTGAGGGTGATATACAAGCCAATGTTGCGTTGAATACGCAGCTTCAGCAGGAGACCTTCCCTTTCAGTGCTTTGGCAAAAGAAAGGGCCAATACGTTGATTTTTCCCAACCTTGCCTCCGGGAACATTGCATACAAATTATTAATGGAAATCGGAGGAGCAGAATCTATTGGCCCTATACTCCTGGGTATGAAAAAAGCCGTTCATGTTTTGCAACTGGGAAGTTCGATTCGTGAAATTGTAAACATGGCGGCGATTGCTGTCGTCGATGCACAATCGCATGAACATGATGGGCATCTTTAGGTTTGGAACGCTAACGATGCGTTTGTGAGGCCAATTTTTTAATACATAAATTTAGTATGTATGATTGCATTCCTTAAAGGAAAACTTGTGCACAAAGAACCTACGAACGTTATCATAGATGTTAATGGGATAGGGTATCAATTGCATATTTCGTTGCAGACATTTTCCGAAATTAAAGAGCAGGAAAATGTGATGCTCCACACCCACCTGGCTATTCGTGAAGACGCCCATATACTATTTGGCTTTAGTAACCCTTCCGAGAAAAAACTTTTTCAACAACTGATTTCTGTTAGTGGTGTTGGCCCGGGCACGGCCATAATCATGCTCTCTTACATGAATAGCAATGAAATAAAATCCGCCATTGTTCGGGAAGATGCCGCGTCGCTCCAATCCATCAAGGGAATAGGTGGAAAAACAGCGCTTCGCGTCATCATTGAATTGAAAGATAAGTTAAAAAAGGAAAGCTGGGATGAGACTCAGCCTGCTATTTCTCAAGGGCCTTACAATACTTTGCGAAAAGAAGCGTTATCTGCTTTGCTCACGCTGGGTTTACCAAAGGCTGCAGCAGAGAAAAGTGTAGATACTGTCCTGAAAAAATCAGGAAATACCATTACATTAGAAGATTTAGTTAAGCAGGCCCTTAAAAACGCATAGTACGTTTGACGCTCTTTACACAGCAAAATCAGGTTACTCTAGCGCTTAGCCGAATGTTTGTTGTATGGCTGAGTTTTTCTTTCATACCCGATGAGGTATGTGGTCAGGACCAGTCACGTCCAAACCCTGCAGATACAACTGGCAATCAAATTTACAAACCTACCCGCAGACCCACTTACAGGGTGACGGATCGATACGGTGATCCCTTCTCTAATACGATATCTGAATCTCCACTTTATCTGAAAGATCCAAACCAGATGAAGCTTGACGTTGAGATTGACACCGCACTCAACTACACCATCTATGAAAAAATCGGTGATCTGAATTACCGCCCGACTTCGAGCATGACTTTCGACGAGTTCAAAAAATACCAGGACCGGCAGATACTTAAGAACTATTGGAAAGATCGTGCACGGGCGCAGGATGGAGAGAGCGCTGTAAGTGGTCGAAGTTTAATCCCCAAAATATACATAAGCCCGGTACTCGATCGGATTTTTGGCGGAAGCTATGTGGAATTAGTACCGCGCGGTTTTGTGACACTCGACTTTGGTGGTGCTTTTCAAAAGATCAACAACCCGGCTATACCCATCCGTCAACAACGAAATGGCGGATTTGAATTTGATCAGCAAATCAACATGAGTGTGATTGGCAAAATCGGCGAGAAGCTTGCCGTCACGGCTAACTTTGATAACAATAACTCTTTCGACTTTCAAAATAATATGAAAGTAGAATACACCGGTTTTAAAGAGGACATTCTTCAGAAACTGGAAATCGGAAATGTGAGTCTTCCCCTGAACAATACCCTGATCCAGGGCGCTCAAAATCTTTTCGGGATAAAAGCTAAAATGCAATTCGGTAAACTCGATGTCACCTCCATCGCAACGACCCAACGCGGTAAGACTGCTTCCATTAATTTGGGCGGAGGAAATAACAGCGGCCAAGGCAGGCCATTTGAAATTATCGCGTCAAACTATGATGAGAACCGGCACTTTTTTCTGGGGCAATTCTTCCGCGACCATTACAGGCAATGGATTGCCAACCCGCCACAGATTATATCGGGTGTAAATATTACACGCGTAGAAGTTTATATTCTAAACCGAAACAACGATACCCAAACATTGCGAAATGTTGTTGGATTGATGGACTTGGCCGAACCTGTACGGGTTTATAACCCGAATGTTGGAGGTCGTAATCCTGCGTTACCCAACACCAATCCTGCCAATGACTTATTCAGTTTCGTCACCAGTCTGAATCGCAGTGATTCGGTTGATGGACAACTTCTCTCGAAAGGACTAACCAATGGAACGGATTACGAAAAAATAACAGGTGCCCGAAAACTTGCTTCTACAGAATATATATTTCACCAACAGCTCGGCTATATCACCCTTACACGCAAACTCCAAAATGATGAAGCGCTGGCGGTTTCGTATGAGTACACGTACAATGGAAGATCCTATAAAGTTGGCGAGCTCTCTGAAGACTATGCCAATTTAAAAGATAAAGATATTATCTGGCTCAAGTTGTTACGCCCCCGAAAGATCGCCGTCCGGGACGCAAATCAAAAGATACTTCCTACCTGGGATTTGATGATGAAGAATATCTACAACCTGAACGTGAACCAACTTTCGCGCGATGGTTTTCAATTGCGTATTATTTATCGCGATGACAGATCAGGTATAGACAATCCGCAATTGCAGGAAGGCGCAAAAGTGCGCAATCGCCAACTCATTGAAGTCTTAGGACTAGACAGACTGAACCCGGTTAACGATCCGCAACGTGATGGTAACTTCGATTTTGTCGAAGGCATTACCATCAATACAACCACAGGATTGATCATTTTTCCTTTCCTCAAACCTTTTAGCGAAGGTTTACGGGAGGCATTTAAAGGGGAGACAAATGAGGATTTCCTGATTCAAAAGTACGCCTACGACACACTATACAACACGACGAAAGCAGATGCCGAATTGTTTGCTACCAAAAATAAATTTTACATTAAGGGGCTCTACAACGCAGGTTCTTCAAAGGAAATTCTCATTCCTGGCTTTGGTGTATCTCAGGGGTCCGTCAAGCTTTATGCCGGAGGTATTCCACTGAACGAAGGCACAGATTTCGTGGTGGATTACACCTTTGGAAAGGTAACAATTATGAACGACCAGATCCTGAACTCCGGAAAAAACATCGAGGTAAAGTACGAGCAGTCAGATCCTTTTGCATTTCAAACACGAAGTCTGCTGGGAACACGCCTGGATTACCATCTTAGCGATGATATTAATCTTGGGTCAACGTTTCTGTATTACAATGAACGCCCGCTGATCAGTAGAAATCAAATTGGAACAGAGCCGGCGCGAAACATGCAATACGGCCTGGATTTTAACATGAACAAGAAGAGCAGGCTGCTCACGAAAATCGTTGATGCCATACCCTTTCTGCAAACTAAGGAACAGTCTACCGTTAACCTGACAGGAGAATTTGCACAGCTCTTACCGGGCACATCAAACGTCGTGGATGGAAGTGGCACCGCCTATATTGACGACTTCGAGAATACGGCAACACCCTATTCATTGATGAGCCCGGCAGGCTGGAAAATTGCGGCAACACCCAAAACCGATGACAATCGTTTTGACCCAAGCGACCAGGCGGTTAACGATATTCGCGCCGGCTATAACAGGGCAAAAATGGCCTGGTATCAGGTGGACAATCAACTCTACCGTAACGTGGGCAAGTTTAAGCCTGCTAACATAACCGATGAAGACCTGAAAAATCATTACGTCAGACCGGTTGACCCCCAGGAAATTTTCCCGTATCGCCAACTTACGCAAGGTATTTTTTATGAACAGATTTTCGATGTTGCCTATTATCCCAGGGAACGCGGTCCATACAACTACAATCCAGCCCTTGATGCCAATGGGTTCCTGACTAACCCGCAGAATAATTGGGCGGGCATCACCAACGCCATTCGAACCGAAGTTGATTTCGACAAGGCAAATATTGAATATGTTGAATTTTGGCTGATGGACCCGTTCATTAATACTTCGTATGGTTATATAGATGATGGCATCAATCCTTCACCTAAACCAAATACAACTGGGGGTAAACTAATTTTTCAATTGGGGAGTACGTCTGAAGATGTAATGCGCGATTCTAAACATGCTTTTGAAAATGGGCTGCCGCCGGATGGAAAGCTTGATGAAGGGGGAGCTACTAAAAATAATTGGGGTTATGTAACCTCACAACAATACCTAACCAATGCCTTTGATAACTCAGCAGCATCAAGAGCCAATCAGGATGTTGGTTTGGATGGCCTTCCCACGGAAAAGGAGGTCGATTTCTTTCAGGATTACTTAAACAACCTTAACCCCAGCGCACGCGATATAGTGCAGAAAGATCCATCTGCAGATAACTTTAAGTATTTTTTAGGCGCAGATTACGATGCGGATGATGCACAAATACTGGAGCGATACAAAGAAATTAATGGCCAGGAAAGCAATTCACCGATCATAACTGGTAATGATAATGTAACACCCTCCGGTAGCAATACTCCAGATAATGAAGATCTCAATGCCGATAATACATTGAGTGAACTGGAGGAGTATTACGAATATGACATGGATCTTAAGCCTGGTCAGCTTGCGATTGGACGAGAATACGTTGTTGATAAAATTACAAGGAAGGGTACAAACTCTCCTGAAGATATTACCTGGTATTTGTTTCGAATACCGGTGCGTCAGTTTGAAAACAAGTTTGGAAATATTGATGGCTTCAAGTCTATCAAATACACCCGGATGATACTCACCGGGTTCCAGGAACCGGTAGTCTTGCGTTTCGCGAATTTCCGCATGGTGGGCAGCCGCTGGAGAAGGTACACCGATAACTTAAGAGACGGCGGCCTAATACCAGATCCTGAGCCCGGCGCTGATAATTTCACGGTGAACGTTGTCAACCTCGAAGAGAACGCTGCCGGTGATGAGCGGAAATCTCCGTATGTCATTCCGCCCGGCGTAATAAGGGATAGGGACAACACTTCTTCTGTGCCGCGTCAGCTAAATGAGCAATCTGTACAGGTGTGTATTGATGGATTACAGGATGGTGATTCACGCGCAATCTATAAGAATGCATCCGTTGACCTCTTCAATTACGGACGAATTAAAATGTTCTTCCACGCGAACAGCGAATCGAACGACGATGACCTTCATGCTTTCCTGCGCATGGGCACAGACTTTGATCAAAATTTTTATGAGATAGAAATTCCCCTGAAGATCACGGCAACGGTACCGATCCCCTCCGATGTCAGACTCATTTGGCCAGAGGAAAACGAAATTGACCTTGCGCTCACTGAACTTTACGCCCTGAAAGCTTCGCGCGACAGGGAGGGATTCCCACTGTCAGAATTTTATCCCCGTGAGGGGCCAAAACAAATTGGACGACATTTAATTAGAATCTTCGGACGCCCTGATCTTAGTAGTGTACAGGTCATGATGATCGGTGTGCGTAACCCCAAAACAGATGATAAGCGATCGCATTCGGTTTGTATCTGGGCCAACGAACTACGCGTAACCGATTTCGATCGAACCCCCGGCTGGGCCGTCAGTTCGACACTAAGCGCCAAGCTTGCCGATTTTGCGACAGTAACAGGTGCTTTCAGGCATACCACTTTTGGCTTTGGAAATGTTAGTTCTAAGATTTTTGAGCGTACACGGAGTCAAACCACAGCGTATGACATATCCGCTAATGTGAATGTTGACAAGCTAATACCGGGTAACACTGGCATCAAGATTCCTATGTTTCTCGGTTATCAGAATACTACCATTAACCCAAATTTCGACCCAGCGAATCCCGATTTGAGGTTGGAAGCTGCACTTAAATCCTTCAACACGGAAGAAGAACGCGCTAACTATATACGATTGATACGAGACCAGGAAACGCGAAAAAGTCTAAATTTTATTAATGTTCGCAAAGTTAAAGTGAAGGCTGATGCACCTGTCCATCTTTGGGATGTCGAAAACTTCTCATTTAGTTATGCGTACAGTGAAGCCTTGCGTACAAATTTCACAACTGCGGAGGCATTGCAAAAACAATACAGAGGTTCTGCTGCCTATACTTTTACACCAAAAGCTACTGGCCTGGAACCTTTCAAGAACTCTAAGAGCCTATCCTCTCCGTGGCTTAAAGCAATTAAAGACTTTAATTTCAGTTTTCTTCCGAGTAGCCTAGGCGTTAGGTTCGATTTAGATCGCGCCTTTGGGAAAAATGTGTACCGAAATGATGGATTTGAGTCCGCCCCAAATTACCTGAAATACTTCACGTTTAATCGTCAATACAACATGCGATGGAATTTATCAAAGAGTCTCTCGTTCGAATACAGTGCCCTGGTAAACACCATTATCGATGAACCTGACGGTGAAGGGGATTCGGTTAGGTCAGAAATCAAAAAGAACCTCAAGGAATTCGGACGAATGAAGAATTTTGACCAGCGGATGACCTTGAATTACACACTGCCGCTGGACAAATTCCCAATCACGGATTGGCTAGGTGCAGACTATCGGTATCAGGTAAACTATAACTGGCGAGCCGGTCCTCGCAACCGACCAGATGCCCTGAACATACCCGGAGAGTTACCCGATAGTCTTGATTTTAAAAATACCATCCAAAATCTTCGGGACCAAAATTTTACCGGACGGGCCGACCTCGTGAAACTCTATAATAAGGTGGGGTTTTTGAAAAAACTCAATACTGCACCCAAACCAATAAGCACCCGCACTTCCTCGAATCCAAAAGTACCGGTGAAACCCCTGCCGAAACCGGACAGTGTTAAAGAAAGATCAATGCCCGGTGTGGTCAAAGGCTTTTTCAAACTCTTGATGTCAGTCCGTTCAATCAATGGAACGTATACGCTGGCAGAAGGTACCACACTGCCAGGGTTTACGCCTAATCCCAAATTTCTGGGCATGGATCAAGATTGGAAATCCCCGGGTTGGGGCTTTGTGCTGGGGAGTCAGAATCCAAGCATTCGAACCAGGGCTGCAGAGAATAAATGGTTGACTACCAACTCGAGTCTTACCATGCCTTTCAGCCAACTCAGGAATGAATCGATCAACCTTCGTGCTAACGTTGAGCCCGCACCAGATTTGAAGATACAATTCGATGTCAAAAAAGAAACTACAAATACCTACCAGGAAATATTCAGATTTGATCCAACTCAACCGGATGCCGATCCCATAACAGGGTTTGCTTCGCTTAACCCAAGCCGGGGAGGAAGTTATCGCATTTCGTTCCTCAGTATCAAAACTGCATTCAACAAATCAAATGGAGACGTGGAGTCACAGGTTTTTAAGACTTTTGAGGAAAATCTTAATGTCATTCAGGATCGCTTCCGGTTAATCAACAACAATGCTGAGTATGATACTACTTCACAGGATGTCGTTATCCCCGCCTTTCTTGCCGCGTATTCTGGCAGGGATGTAAACACCATAGGCCTCTCTCCATTTCCAAAAATACCGCTCCCTAACTGGCGGGTAGACTACGCGGGGTTGAACAAAATTGGCGTATTCAAGAACATATTTCAATCCATTACTATTTCACATGCGTATCAATCAACATACTCGGTAATGAATTATTCCAATTCGCTTGAGTTTACAGACACCAGGGCATTGGAAATAGATCGGCCTATTGAAGACTATAACCGAAAGTATTTCGGCACAACAGTAGACAACAAGTTTCTTCCTGTCTATGTGATAAGCCAGGTCTTAATCTCGGAACAATTTGCACCATTGATCGGTATTAACGTAAGAACCAAAGGCCGCGTCACAGCCAACTTCCAGTACAAAACAAAACGTGATCTCTCCCTAAATATTTCCAATGCCCAAATCACTGAACTCAGCAGCAAGGATATTTCCTTCGAATTAGGATTCACCAAGAACAACATGAAATTGCCTTTCAAATCCGAAGGACGCCTCATCGTATTGAAGAATGATCTGACTTTCCGGATGAATGTAACCCTCAGTGATACCAAAACCATACAACGAAAAATCAACGAACTCAATGTGATTACAAACGGGAATATCAACTTCCAGCTCAGACCAAATATTAGTTACGTTGTCAACCAAAAACTTAACATCCAACTTTACTATGAACGAACGGTAAACGAGCCACTGGTTTCAAATTCCTATCGCAGGGCAACGACCCGATTTGGTGTCCAGATCAGATTTAGCCTCGCGCAATAGATTGGAAGAATAGTCGCACGATTACAGGATAGAAGGATTGGAAAGTTAAAACCGGGAAGTTAATAATCGTCTGCATATTGCCGGCTGCGCCAGCTTTTTTCAAAGCTGACAATCCAGGGGTCTTTGTGAAACTGTGCTTTCTCCGCGCTTTGTGCCGGGGATTGCATCCCTTTCTCAATTTTCCAATCTTTTAATCCTCCAATTTTTACCCTTCCATTTTTTACCTATTTTTGACCGACTTTATAACTTAGGCAACCATGAACATTCCCGACGGACTGAAATACACAAAAGATCACGAATGGGTTAAAATCGAGGGAGATACGGCCACCATTGGCATTACTGATTTTGCTCAGGGGGAGTTGGGTGACATCGTTTATGTCGATATCAATACCGTAGGTCAGGAAATTGCCGAACATGAAATCTTTGGCACCGTTGAGGCCGTGAAAACCGTATCCGATCTCTATATGCCGCTGGCCGGGAAGGTACTTGAAATAAATCCGTTGTTGGACGGAAGCCCTGAGAAAGTAAACGAAGATCCATACGGTGATGGATGGATGATTAAGGTCAAAATAAATGGCTCGACGGATATGCTACTGACTGCCAAACAATACGGCGAACTAATTGGCCAGTGAAAAATGTTATAACGTAACATTGGAGCAATGGTTACGATAACCCAGTTGTACGCCGCATGATTGAACTTCCCACGATATCCCCACAAGACACCAGAATAAGAAAACCCGATTGGCTAAGGGTGAAACTACCTGTCGGTCCTGACTATGCGCGTGTTCGCAAATTGGTTGATCAATATAAACTTCACACCATTTGCGAAAGCGGCAACTGCCCCAACATGGGTGAATGCTGGGGCGCGGGAACTGCCACTTTCATGATTTTAGGAAATGTATGTACGCGCAGTTGCACCTTCTGTGCCGTGGCAACGGGAAGGCCACCGGAATATGATGTTGAAGAGCCAAAGCGTGTTGCGGAAGCCATTAAGTTAATGCATGTAAAGCATGCCGTAATCACGTCTGTCAACCGGGATGAATTGAAAGACAAGGGTGCTGAAATTTGGTATCAGACAGTTCTCGAAACCAAAAAAATTAGTCCTGAAACCACAATTGAAACTTTGATACCCGATACGAAAGGAAATTGGGATGCACTATACCGTATGATTGAGGGTGGCCAGGAGGTAGTATCCCACAACATGGAAACCGTTGGCCGGCTTTATCGCATGGTGCGTCCACAGGCAAGATATGAGCGAAGCCTGGAACAAATCAAGCGAATCAGGGAGGCAGGCATGAGAACCAAGTCAGGTATCATGCTTGGGATAGGCGAGACGAAAGAAGAAGTTTTCAAGGCGATGGATGACCTCGTTGAAAATGGTCTCCTTATCCTTACCCTTGGACAGTATCTGCAACCAACTAAAATGCACCTGGAAGTAGCCGAGTTCATACACCCCGACACCTTTGCGCAATACAAAGAAGAAGGGTTGAAACGCGGACTGCGTTACGTCGAGTCGGGACCATTAGTGCGATCATCATACCATGCAGAGCGACATGTTGCTGTCCCCATCGATTGATTGTGTCAATGTTGTAAAAAGAGCCTACAGCGTCAAGTTGTAGTGTGCTGATTTAGTGTCCCCCATTTCACTTCTTTCATCAACGTCCTTTTCCTTTTGGCATTTCTTCTTACCTTTGTAAAACCCTTTATGAATCGTGCTTCGAAAGTTCTTCCCACGCGACAAAAATTATATCCTGGAAGAAGCGCAGCTGTCCCTCGAAAGTGTGCTTTTACAATACTTGGTTGATTTCGTAAAAGTATCCTATTTACTCCGCTCTAATCCGCTGGGCATTGCTGATGATACAACAACAAAAATTAAGGAACACCGGTCGACTGAATTCAGTCATCTGCGGGAATTCTATCTGAACCTGGCTGGCGTCTTCCGGTTCAAATTCTATGGTGACAACCAACTCGAATTTCTTTTTGACGGCAAGGATGATTTCAATAAGTACCGTGATGAATGGAACATTACATTCAAAGCGTGGACCAAGGAATTCTGCAGGCACGAGAATTTTACACGTGCCATACTGGAACTCACCGTATTTTATCCTGATGACTATACGCCACAAATGGCCGGCCTTCGGCTAAGCGCTTTCATCACAAGATTCTTCGAAGTGAAAATTGATCCCCAAAAAGGGATATCAAAAAAAAATGTTGCTTAAATTCCCTCGAATAAATTCACTGATTCCAGATACTCCGGTACGATCACATTCCATTTCAGGACATCGCGAATAGCTCTGGCATAGTTGTCCAAATCCATTCCTTCCCCGTGCACGCAGAACGTAGTTTTGGGCTTTTCTGTAAAACTCCCCATCCACGCAAAGAGCTCCCCGCGATCTGCATGTCCGGACATTGAGGAAATAAATTCAACTTTGCACTTCACGGGAACATCTTCACCAAAAATCCTGATGGTTGGACTGTTCTCCAGCAGGTTTCTGCCGCGTGTTCCTTCAGCCTGATAACCGGCCATCAGGAAAGTATCCTGCTTGTTGGGAAGCCGCTGCTTCATGTGATGAAGGATGCGGCCACCAGTCATCATGCCACTGGCTGAAATAATGATTGCCCTGCTTTTTAGCGCGTTAAGCGACTTGGAGTGTTCAGGTGACTTCACAAATACAAGCATATTTGTCTCCATTTCCTGCGCCAGTTCATCGCGGGACATCTTAACTTTGTGATATGCGGGATGCTTGTAAAACAAATACGTTGCAGAGATGGCCATTGGGCTGTCGATATACACAGGTACATCGGGTATTTTGTCTTCCTTCATTAGTTTTCGCAAATAAAACAGCAGACTTTGCGTTCTACCCACGGCAAACGCAGGAATAACCAGAACTCCGTTCCTATCAAAAGTTTCATTGACAATGCGGGTAAGATCATCCTCGGGGTCATCAAATGGATTATCCTTGGATCCATAGGTTGATTCGATAAAAAGCACATCCGCTTGCTGAAATGTTGTTGGTGGATTTAGCATAGCCTGCTCATAGCGACCAATGTCTCCTGAGAATATTATTTTCTTAGTTTGTCTATCTCCACGTATAAAAACTTCGGTTATCGCAGAACCCAGTAAATGACCCGCATCGTGATAAACAACTTCCGCACGATCATGCACTTTGAATCTGGTTTTATACCCGACTCTTTTGAACATCGCAAAAGTAGCGCGCGCATCATCTTCATCATATAAGGCAACCGGGTTCTCATGCTTTGAGTACCCCTTCTTCAGGGCATATGCTGCTTCTTCCTGCTGAAGCTTTGCTGAATCGAGCAACATAATTTCCATTAAATCTGCCGTAGGGGGGGTGCAATAAATCGGACCTGTAAAGCCATCCTTCACCAACTTGGGTAAATATCCGGTGTGATCGATGTGTGCATGACTTACTACGATTACGTCAATTTCTGCAGCCTCAATGGGAAATTCATCCCAATTTCGAAGGCGCAACTCCTTTAATCCCTGAAATAGTCCACAGTCAAATAACATGGTGAATCCATCCATGGTAATCAAGAAGCGGGAACCCGTTACGCTTCTGGCCGCGCCAAGAAATTTCACTCGAACATCCATCTACGAAAGATAATTGAATGCCTTCAGAACAACAATTGACAGAAAGCAATCGAACATAAAGTACCACACAACAATCAGGAAAATTCCGAAACCTGATGTTACCGGAGAATAGTGAAATTGGGAAAGTGTTTTGGGCCGCACGCCAATACCTCGATAGCATCTACATAAGCCAACGGAGGCCCCTGTTTGCACCATTCCTCAAAAAGAATTAGCTTTTCGGATTCCCCTTCTGCTTCGACGTAAAGCTGGCCATTGGCTTTATTCTGTACAGTTCCTGTAATACCAAGTTCATCCGCTTTCGCTTTGGCGCTGGCACGAAAGAATACACCTTGAACTTTGCCCGAAATTAGAATCGATATGTTTCTGGTCGTGCTCATTGCCAGTAGGAAGCTTCAGCGATCAGTGTTTAAGTATTTATGCGAATAAAATCAAGAGCCTGATGGGCAACCTCATCCGCTGCAAAAACGCCGGCGATGCTGACAGGCTTCTCCGATTTCTAAAAAATATAGTCTGTACTTAAAAACGCCGATTCTCGGTTGCGAATAATATTACTAATAATCTGTTTGTTTTCATCTGTGCTTTTTGTCGCTACGATGGTGCGTATCGAAAATACCCTTAAGGCATCAGCTACTGATAAAGTGCCTTCAGCGGAGTCCTTTCTGCCATTAAAGGGAAAAGTATCCGGGCCACGCTGGCACTGCGTATTGAGGTTAATCCTTCCTACCTGGTTAACAAAGGCATCCATCAAGTTTGCTACGCGCTTCGATTCCATTCCAAAAATACTCACTTGCTGACCAAAGTTTGAGTTGAGGACGTATTGTATAGCCTCATCATCCTCATCAAAGGGCACAATGGGAACCACTGGTCCGAATTGCTCTTCAGCATAGACCTTCATGTTGCGGTTTACAGGGTACAATACAGCAGGATAGAAAAACGTTTCAGAAAATTCTCCGCCATTATCATTGACAACACTTGCCCCATTCCGTTTTGCATCATCAACCAAATCGCTCAGGAATTCCACTTTGCCAGGCTCCGGCAGGGGTGTCAAAGAGACGCCAGGTTCCCATGGCATTCCAGGCTTTAGCTTTTTCACGCCCTCATTAAACTTACTGATGAAAACATCGACGATACTTTTATGTACAAACAATATTTTCAAGGCTGTACAGCGTTGTCCGTTAAAGGACAAAGAGCCCATAATACATTCATTTACTGCATTTTCAATATCAGCATCTGGAAGAATGATTCCCGGGTTTTTTGCATCCAATCCAAGGATAGCCTTCAGGCGATGGGATTTTGGATGTAGTTTCTTTAGATCGTTTGCGCCCTTATTCGTGCCAATGAAAGCAAAGACGTCAACCTTTCCGCTCTCCATTAGTGCACCAACGGTTTCACGGCCTCGCCCGTAAATAATGTTGATTACACCTGCGGGAAAACAATCCCTGAATGCTTCAATCAACGGACGAATGAGGAGCACGCCATATTTCGCCGGCTTGAAAACTACTGTATTACCCATGATCAACGCGGGGATTAGCGTACTAAAAGTTTCATTCAATGGATAGTTATAAGGACCCATACACAGCGAAACCCCCAGCGGCACGCGTCTTATTTGAGCCATGAACCCCTGATCTTCAATTAACTTCGCTGAATTCCGATCAAGTTCTTTGTAGGCCTTAATGGTATCCACGATATATTCGCAAGTCCGATCAAACTCCTTTTCTGCATCCTTCTGGGTCTTTGCAATTTCCCACATCAATAATTTGACAACCTCCTCACGCTGGGAACGCATGGCTACCAGGAATTTTTCTACATGCTCTATCCGGTCCGTTACGCTTTTTGTCGGCCATACACCGTGTCCAAGATCATAGGCTTTTACTGCGGCATCGAGGGCGGCCAAAGATTCCGTGGAGGTGAGCAATGGTGTGCTTCCAATAAGCTTTTGCTTGAGCTTCCCTCCCTCCTTTATGTAAACCGGGCTAAGCACGGGGTTAAGATTACCGGACCAGGTTTTCAATTCACCACCTACAAGATACTCGCGTTGCTCAATGGATTGTGTTATTTTGAATTGCTCCGGGATGTTGTCTTCCGTGGGGAAAAGTTCTGTTAAGGGTTGACTCATTCTTATCTTGGTTATTGTTTGGTTACGCCGATAATTTTGAGGCCTGAAGATGTACCTATGCGGCTGGCCCCAGCTTTAATCATTTCCAGAGTTTGCTCGGGCGTTTTTATTCCCCCGGAAGCTTTTATCCCAACATGACCTGGTAAAACCCTCCTCATCAGCCTTATGTTTTCTGCCTTCGCGCCACTGTGTGCAAAGCCCGTGGATGTTTTTACAAAATCAGCACCGGCATCGGCACAAATTCTGCATGCTTCTTCAATCTCCGCGTCAGAAAGATACGCAGTCTCAATGATTACTTTCAAAAGTGCCTGATAATTGTGCGCAAGGCTGCTGCATTTGGCTATTTCTATTTTTGTCCATGGAAGTCCGGTTTTGAATGAGGTAATATTCCAAACCACATCAACTTCATTGGCACCATTATCAAGCGCACGTTGAATTTCATCCAGTTTAGTTTCCGTCATACTGTATCCCAGGGGGAATCCCGCAACAGTAACCAAAACAATTTCTTCTTTTCCGATTTCCCTTCGCGCCCTTTCTACCCAGAAGGGTGGTACACATATACCCAAAAACCCATACTGCTTTGACTCTTCTACAAGTTCATCAATATCAGTAATGGACAAAACAGGGCTAAGGTTGGTATGCTCGATATATCTGGATAGATTCATCGCTGCAAGTTACAATGAACAGCAGTCAATTGGATGTCAAACAAACGGGGTAAAGGAAAAATATAGGGGTCTCACCTGCACTACAATGCATCAATTACTTTACTGCCAGATATTTCTAATGCCGAATGCCGCACTCTTTACAATACTTCATCTTGTTTGGTTTATGCTTTTTCGGCGGGTTTTTATGTCCGAAATACATTGGATCAGAATACTGAGGAGTCTTTAGCATCCTTTCATTTCTTCTAGAAGTTTTTCCATTTGCCTCCATACGCTCAGCAAACTCCTTCTCACTATTATATGTTGGACCGGCCGATTTTTCCTTCTTTTTTGAACGTTCAGGTGCCGTCTTTTGCAGTTCCATGTAGGGTTCTGTGGGCGTTGTCAGATTGCTTTGCGTGTTCTCCTTGGTGGCTCGCTTTTCTTTTCTCGCCCTTTGGGCAACAGAAACGCCGGCCATCAGGACGAGGATTACACAAAACGAAATTCTCATAAACACATTCATTAGATGTTATAACTTTCTGATGTCACAAAAAGTATTCACGCCTCGCCATTCGTTCTGATTAAGCGCCCAATTAAGAATATAAACGACGAAATTAAGCTGCCTCCGATCATTCGAAGGCAACTCAAATGCCAACCTAAACCTAAATATAGTCTATATGCTCTCTTGTTGAAGATCACCTTTTTCTTTTCGAAAGATCCATGGTGGTATCGGATTGCGCTGTTGCCACAGACCTTTATTTCTGAGCTGGGCAGATGATCGATATTGCTCTAGATTTGCAGGGGGGTTATTCTCAGTTGTCCACGCTAAGCCTTCTTTCAGCAATTCGATACGGGGGTCCTTTGTCCCATCTATTCTTACGTCAACCAGGGGATTTCCAAACCTATCCGTCCCTTTAAAGTCCAGGGTAACCGTTTTACCTAGAATCAATTTTTCAAGAAATTTCTTTGCTTCACGTCCGAATTCTTGTTCGAGCTCCGGGCTGTCAATGCCCATCAAAAGAATCTTGTGCATTTGCTTGTCTTCACCTTTTACCTGAAAGGTATTTCCATCAATCACTTTGACTACTTTTCCCTTTATGACTTTATCGGTAGTGACGCTTAAGAGCATCATAATTGCCAGGGCACTAAAAAGTAATTTTTTCATGGGTTCTTTTTTCTTGTGAAGACAAAAAGTCAACCAAAGAAAAAAGGCCCATTAAACACCAAAAAACGAAGAAGGTGCCCTGCTTCTTGTTCCAAATTGGGATAGGATAATCTCAATTGGAGATCATCGGCAATATTGATCAATCTGAAATCGGGCCTTAGCATCGCCGAACTCAACTGCCCTTCGCCAATCGAAGCATGCCTTATCCTTATTGTCCAGCCTGTAATAAAAATTTCCACGCTGCTTGTAGAATGAAGCATTTTTTGGATCCACCCGGATCGCTTCGTCCATGTCGGAAAGGCCGGCACCATAATCATCCAACCGAGATTTACATGTTGCGCGGTTATAGTAGGCCTCGGCATCATCCGGACTAAACTGAATGACCTTGTTGTAATCCAACATAGCCCCTTCAAAGTCTTCCAGCGTTTCTTTCACTAACCCCCTGTTAAAGTGGGCATCCACGTTTCTCGGATCAAGGTCGATTGCTTTGTTCAATTCCACAATGGCTAACTTGGTATCACCCTGCTCAATGTATACACGGCTTCTGCCGAAGAAAAGTGAAACATTCTTTTCTCCTGCCATTTCCGCATTATCGAAATCTCGCAGTGCTGCCTGGTAGTGTTTTTCTTCAAGGTGCACCAGGCCGCGCTTTAGCAAAACGTCGCTATCTTTCACACCTGCCGCAATCAACTTGTCGTAATAACCTCCCGCAAGCGCAAATTTCTCCATCGCATAGTACGTGTTACCAAGCAGTCGGTAGATCTCCGTATCGCGTCCTTGTGTAAGCTTTTCAACCTCCACAAAATCCCTTATCGCTTCATCATATTTTTTTAAGCCAAAGTATGCTTGTCCTCGACTTTCATAGGCCATTGCATAACCAGGTTTCTTGTCAATGACAATTTGAAAATCAGCAATAGCCATAGGATAATCTTCTTGCTTCAGATACGCCATGCCCCGGTTATAATAGATCATCTCATCATCAGCGCCCAAGGCAATTGCTTTGTCATAATCAGCTATAGTGCTCACCATATCCGGGGATTCTATTTTCAACTTGCTACGGCTATCGGATAACACAACATCACTAGTGCCTGCAGCTACGGCAACGCCGGATTTTATTTGAGCGTTTCCGGAGTCATTCTTCATGAATTTTATATCTCGTATATACTTATCCGCTTCCGCATCATTCGAGCCTAATGAAACTGCTTTCTCAAGATCTCGCAAAGCGTTGTCATAATCCATTTGCATAAACTCCGCTTTACCCCTATACAAAAAAACTTCTTTAGACCGGATTCCTGCTGCTATAGCCTGGTCTAGTGATTCAATTGAATTTCCATATTCTTTGTTGTTCAACTGGCACATACCGAGTTGGACATAAACGTCTTTATCTTGTATGCCCATGGATACCGCCGCAGAGAGACTCCTGGAAGCTTCTGCGCAATTGCCTTGGTGGGCATAGCTTAGACCCAGCACTTTAAATACTTCTTTGTCCTTAATACTCTTTTGAACTACATTTTCAAGGGCCTCAATGGCCCCTTTGTAATCCTTCAGTACGTATTTCGCTGTGCCCACCTTCTGGTAAAATTCTACATCTGCCCTCCCTCGTCTGAGTAACGATTCATAATCATCAATACTACCCTGCCAATCCTGAACCTGATAGCGTGCATTAGCTCTGTTTTCACTTGCGCTAACATTTCCTGGTTTCAGCGATAACGCTTTGTCAAAATCGAGAATTGCGCCTTCGAAATCCTCCAGATAACACTTCGCTTTTCCGCGGTTGTTGAACAGCACAGCGTCTGTTTTTCCTGATGCTATTGCCTTGTCGTAATTCACGATAGCATCCCGATAATTTTCCGTTATGAATTTTGCATTGCCCAGGCTGGCAAACGTTTCTGAACTATTGGCACCCATCGCAACCGCCTTCTCCAACTCGACTACAGCACGTTGATAGTCATCAAGTTTGTATTTTGTATATCCGCGATACTCAAAAAGTTCCGCTGTGCTAACCCTTGATTTGATCGCCGCATTGAAATCTGAATCTGCCTTTTGATAATCTTTTAAATTATAATAAGCTATTCCCCGCTTAACATAGACTTCTTTGTTTGCGTAACCGGAATTAATAAGTTGTGTGAACTGTATTTCGGCCTGGCGGTAATTACCAGATTTCAATTGTTCCAATGCAGATTCCCACTGGTCTTGTAGGACAGAATCATTCGGCTGTGCCTGTGCCTGTGCCGTATAGATTAGCAAGAACAGGCCTACAACCAGGAATTTTACGCTCATATGTGATTGATGAATGAACTGTTACAAAGTTATTAATTCTCATCGGGATTTGCGGAATTTTCAGCGAGTACAACGAATTTTTACGCATCTCCTCTTCACGTATTCCTCCAACCCGTAAAATTTCCGAAGAGGAATTTGTTGATTTTATACAATCACAATCCATCTTTTCATTGGCGCCTTCCTTACTACTTCCTCACAATGAGTAACAAATCAAGCCCTTTAATGGCATCCTCCGTGATGAAATAATCCTCGTGTCGAATATCCATCACCAGGCGATGATCTTTTGACTGAAGTTTATTTCGATTCCAACGATTCAGTATCTCATATGGGATGCGAAGTATCGCTCGCGGCAAACGGTACTGGAGGTTTAAAATATCGAACCTTGAGATTCTGTTCACTGATATCTTATTCTGTTCGTAATATGCCATAACTTTCTCGTTGCCTGCAATGCCTTTTATTTGCACACTAGAAAAGAAATTCTCGGCAAGGGTCTTTAATTCATGTGGCAAATACTCCCGAATATGCCATGGATTCCGGGTTAGTGACATCTTTCGATTGGGTGTTGTGAGCAAGGCAATACCTCCTGGTTTTAGAACACGATGAATCTCTTTGAGGAATAACATGTCGTTCTGAATGTGTTCTATCACCTGGAAACTTACCACGCAATCGAACGCATTATCCGGCAGGCCATCCAAGGGCGGAATATTCATGCTGATAAATCTCCCGGATGGAAACTTCACCTTCAGTTTATCGATCACCGCCGTAATTTTATCTACCGCCGTAAAACTCGTGGCTTGCTCCAATAGCGCGCTTACCCCGCGACCTTCCCCGCAACCAACTTCCAGTACATCGCCGTGAACATACGCTTTGCTTACAACATAAGCCTTGAAAAGGCGTTGATGAATAGGGTTATCCGAGACAATCTGTTCGCTGGTAATCTCGGTAGTAAAAACTTTGGCCATATTAGCCGCAAAAATAGGGATTTGAATCCTGGGATTCGCGGATTATGCAAATTTTGAGGATCTTGCTGAACTTTGCATTCAATTATTAATGGACATTCGAAAAAAATCGCGCTGGATCATCCAGACCCGGGTACTTTTGCAAAACCTTCCTTAATTTAAGCTTGAATATGCGATACGTATTTATAGTTTTTTTGTTTTTTAACCTTTCGGCACAGGCACAGGCATTGCGGGACATCAACTATAGTTTTCTCTACGAACCAACCGAGCCCTTTACATTAGATATTAAACCTATTCGCACAACGGAAGGATGGCGCGTTCTCTTTAATTTCACGAGTAAGGATACTGCCCAGCAGGCAGATCAATATGTCATAAGATGGGATATTCGGACATCCCTTAGTGATAAGGAAGGATCAGCGGTAAACACCGAAGCCATTAAAGATGCCATCTCTAAAAATAGTATTGAAGGAACAATAACACTGGGAACTTCCCAGGCTCCTCAGATCTTAGTCGCAAAGGTGCTCAACAATTACATACAGCGGGCATGGGTACTGTATAAAATATTGGAGCCCAATTATCCTGTAAATGGCTACTTAACATCAAATGGCAGGGTGGTAGAAAAACCTTTTGTCAAGAGGAATACACCCGTATCTGTTGTGAGTGAAGGCGAAACAGTAACAATATCTCATTATATCAACGATTTCCCTGCTGCATTGCCTCCTTTTTCCGAAGGCATGGGCACCGTATCCCGTAGCATGCGCGTTGATACTACATACACGCTAGCTTCCGGCAAGGAAATTACTTTTGCGGAAAAAGGTCTCTACCTTGTTCAAAAGGATACCTCAGATGTCAATGGACTTGCCTTCCGCGTGGAGGATGATTACCCTCGTTTTGCCAGAGTGGAAAGTCTTGCGGATCCGCTAATCTATATCTGCACGAAACAAGAATTTGATCGTGTCAAAGCAGCAAAGGGAGATAAAAAGGCGTTTGACAAGGTTATATTGAATATTACCGGAAATGCCGAACGCGCCAAAAATTTCATGCGTAATTATTTCCGAAGGGTAGAATGGGCTAACTACTACTTTACTTCTTATAAAGAAGGCTGGAAGACAGATCGTGGAATGATTTTTATTCTTTTCGGATTACCCGATCAACTGTTTAAGTTCGATGATCGTGAAGTCTGGAAATTCGATAACAAAACCCTTAAAGCGACCTTCAATTTCGTGAAGTCAAGCACAATCTTCGATCCGGACAATTATGTTTTGATCCGGGAAAAGAAATTTCAAGAAACATGGTATGAAAAGATTGATTTGTGGAGAAATGCCCGCTTCTAATTTCCATTTCTAACCATGGAAGTTACTTCCCTATTTATTGTCCCCACCCCGATTGGAAATTTAGCTGACATCACCCTGAGAGCTTTAGAAATTCTGAAATCGGTTGATCTCATACTTGCTGAAGATACCCGGACGACAGGATTCCTCTTAAAGCATTATGAAATCAGCAAGCCACAGCAAAGTTTTCATAATTTCAACGAACATAAAGTTGTTGATAATCTTGTTCAGCGCCTTGAAAAAGGAGAGAAGATGGCTTTGGTTTCCGACGCTGGCACGCCTGGCATATCCGACCCAGGTTTCCTGATCATTCGTGCTTGCTTAAAAGCGGGTTTAAAAGTTGAATGTTTGCCTGGCGCTACCGCCTTCGTTCCTGCGCTGATCAAGTCCGGCTTGCCTTCAGATCGGTTTGCCTTTGAAGGTTTTCTGCCTCATAAAAAGGGACGTATGACTATGTTGAAGAAATTGGCAGCAGAGGAGCGCACCATGATTTTTTATGAATCCCCCTTCAGACTGCTAAAAACGCTGGAGCAGTTCAAAGACCTATTCGGTGCTGATCGGCCGGCCTCTGTGTCTCGCGAATTGACCAAGATGTTTGAGGAAACCGTAAATGGTTCGATTGCGGAAATCTTAAATCACTTTATGGCCAAGGAGGTTAAAGGAGAAATAGTGATCGTCGTTGCAGGGAAAAACAAGTAGTGCTATGAATGCCATTCAGAGTTTCAAAAAAAACCCAATGCTGCTACTGTTGACAAGCTGCACGCTAATCATTCTATCAGTATTGTGGAAGAGCTTCCCAGTTCTCATTTTCATTGCCTTTTCACCTTTGTTTGCATTGCTGGACTATTCCTGGAGGACAAAACCTGCATCTCAACTTGTCCTAATCTCATCCGTATTAGCTGCGTGCTTGTACTTCCTACCCGTGTGGGGGATCGTAGTCAATGGATTATTCATGGGATTAATCATGGTTGCGCTATTCGCTGCATATACCATCATGCAAAATGTTACGGAAAAGAGGTTTAATAAATTAGCATTGGTAATACTAGTCATGGGCATGGAATACATTGTGCTAAAATTTGTGATTCACAAAAAACCCTTTTTTATTGCTGACATACTTCAACAAAAAACTACCTGGGTAAGATGGACCGCGTACACTGGTTACCTGGGAATCAGCCTTTGGATCATGCTCACCAACGTTCTTTTCTATCAGGCATTTATTAGATCTGAAAAAATTAACCTATTACTTTTCATCCTGTTTATACTGACTATAGCATTACCAATAGTGTATTCATTTAACCTCACAGATAATGGTGTGACGAAAGATGAAGTAATCCATCTTTATTCCGGTGATTATGAAGATCTAAATAATGCTTATTCGCGCAATGGAGAATTAATATCACGTACGGGCGGCTGGGTTTCCATACTGATTCTTATATTCACTTTGGTAAGGGCACAAACAAAAAAAGTGGCACGTTAAATGTCATTGACTTGCTGAAGCTGCAAAAAGGAAAAATATGAATTTAAAAGACATCGAGAGAAATGTGATTGGGGTTTGTCAGGAGGTAGGTGAGTTTATCTACACAGAAGGTTCTAATTTTGACCTTACGCGGATAGAACAAAAAGATGGGTTCGCTAACCTGGTCTCCTATGTGGACAAGGAAGCTGAACGGAGATTGGTTAAGGCATTTCATGAAATATTCCCCGAGGCCGGGTTCATTACGGAAGAAGGTACTGTTGAACAATCCAAAAGCAATGAATACAACTGGATTATTGATCCGTTGGATGGCACCACAAACTTCCTGCATGGCTTGCCGATTTACGCAATCAGCGTTGCTTTAACCCAACGTGACAAACCCATACTGGGTGTTGTTTATCATATTGTGAGGAAAGAGTGTTTTCATGCAATAGAAGACGGAAATGCCTATTGCAACGACAAGATCATTCATGTCTCCGCTGTACCTACACTACAGGAAAGTTTACTGGCTACTGGTTTCCCTTATTATCATTTCGACAAACGAGACAAGTATCTTGATATCATCAAAGAATTTTTAGAACACTCTCATGGCATTCGAAGACTGGGAAGTGCAGCTATTGACCTTGCTTATGTAGCTTGTGGACGGATTGAAGGATATTTTGAATACAATTTGAATGCTTGGGACGTAGCCGGTGGTGTTATCATTGTTCGGCAAGCCGGTGGCATCGTTACAGATTTTAAGGGAGGAGACGATTTTCTCTTTGGAGGTGAACTTTGTGCCGCCAACAAGAATGTGCATCCTGAAATGCTGGATCTCGTTAAAAGGAAATGGAATTAGGGTTAATTTCAACAATCCATTTTAAATCTCCTCAATTATTTTATCAATAATTTAACCAACCTTACGTTGTATGCGCATAAAAAAGACAAATCAAGTTGATAAGACCTGGAAATTGACACGCTTAATTCTAACTATGGTTCTTGCGGCGGGAACGCTTGCCGCGCAGGATAACCTGAGTGACAAATTACCGATTAACCCACGATTGAAAATCGGAACACTTTCAAATGGACTCACCTACTATATACAAAAGAATGTAAAACCTGAAAAGAAAGTTGAACTTCGCCTTGTTGTGAACGCCGGATCTATTTTAGAAGACGATGATCAGCAAGGTCTCGCGCACTTTACCGAACACATGGCGTTTAACGGTACAAAGAATTTTAAGAAGAATGACCTTGTTTCGTTTTTACAGTCAATTGGCGTAAAGTTCGGTGCTGACTTAAATGCATACACCGGTTTTGATGAAACGGTCTATATCCTGCCTATACCCACGGACAAAAATGAAAACCTTGAGCAAGGTTTTCAGATATTGGAGGACTGGGCCAGCACTGTAGCTTTTGATCCCGCAGAAATTGACAAAGAGCGCGGTGTCGTGCTTGAAGAATCACGCCTGGGAAAAGGCGCAGAGGACCGAATGTTTCGCGTTGTCTATCCTAAAATGTTTGAGGGCTCAAAGTATGCAGAGCGGCTTCCCATAGGCAAGGATGATATCCTGAAAAACTTTAAGTATGATGTTATTAAGCGTTTTTACAACGATTGGTATCGCCCTGATATGATGGCTTTGATCGTCGTTGGTGATATCGACCCGGTTGAAGCAGAGCAGCTCATCCTAAAACATTTCGAAAAACTGAAAAATCCCCATTCGCCGAGGCCTCGTGCAATGGCTGAGGTTCCGGGGCGCGCAACATCTGAAGGAATTGTTGTAACGGATAAAGAAGCAACAAACCACCTGGTTGAAATCCAGTATGGCTATAAAAAAGCCAAAGAAGAAACTACTATTGGGGATTACCGGGACTATCTGGTCCGCGCGCTATTCACTTCTATGTTAGGCCAACGCATGCGGGAACTTACCCAAAAAGCTGAACCACCTTTTATATTTGGCGGGAGTAATATCGGCGGTTATGCAAGAGGTTACGAAGCATACCAGTCATATGCTTACCCAGGCAAAGCAGGCGTTGAGTCCGCGATCAACGCCTTGGTCCAGGAAAATGAACGGGCGCGCAAATTTGGGTTCACCGCATCAGAGCTTGACCGCATTAAGAAAATGATGTTGAAAAATATTGAGCGGAGCTACAATGAAAGAGAAAAAACTGAATCAGCTGACTTAGCAAATGAATACATCCGGAACTTTCTGGAAAAAGAACCCATCCCCGGAATTGAGAATGAGTTTAAATATTATACGAAATACCTTGCAGATATTTCATTGGATGAAGTTAACCAGTTTGCACACAAAACAATTCCGGCTACAACAGATAGCAAGCTTGTGATTTTGACGGGGCCAGATCACGCAGACTTCAAAATACCTACTTCGCAGGAACTCCTGGTAATGACTGAAAATGCGGCGAATACTGAACTCAAGGCTTACGAAGAAGAGGCTGTAGCTGCTTCTATCATGGACAAAGCCCCTGCGGCTGGCACCATAACTGGCCAAAAGGAAAACAAGGGACTTGGACTTACAGAAATAACGCTAAGCAACGGTGTGAAAGTTATTCTAAAACCAACGGATTTCAAGAATGATCAGATTGTTATGAACGCCTCTCGCTTCGGAGGGCAATATCTTTACGATCAGAAAGACCGTTTCAACGCAGAGTTTGCTTCAACGATTGTCCTGCAAATGGGGGTAGGGGTATTCTCACCACTTGATCTGGGCAAAATCCTGGCTGGTAAAACGGCGAGTGTATCCCCGAGACTTGGCCCGATTTCTGAATCACTTAGTGGTCTATCCAGCGCTAGTGACCTGGAGACTATGCTTCAGCTTACCTACTTGTACTTCACACAACCTCGAAAGGATGACGATTTATTTAAATCATTCATCTCCAAACAGCAAGCGGTGTATCAAAATATGGCGGCAGATCCGCAATTTACTTTCCGGGATTCTGTAATTTCTATTCTGTATGGAAATCATCCCTGGGCCCCAAAACTGCCTAAGCCCGAAACTTTTACCATGATTAATGAACAGCGGTCGCTAGACATTTACAAAGAACGATTTGGCAACGCAAATGGATTTACTTTTGTATTCGTTGGCAAGTTTGACCTCACCACAATTAAGCCACTGCTGGCTACTTACCTGGGAAGCCTTCCTTCATCCACGCAAAAGTCAACGTTCAAAGACGTAGGGTTGCGCCCCGTAAAAGGTTCGTTGAAGAAAGAAATCAAAAAAGGTACCGAGCCGAAAAGTTATATCAGGATGTTTTGGAATGGCGAAGCACCCTACTCAAAAGCTGAGCAACTCAAACTCCAGGCGCTTACTGAGGTGCTTAATATTAAAATCATAGAAACCCTGCGCGAGGACCTGAGCGGAATTTATGGTGGTGGGATGTACGGCAGCCTTGACAAATATCCTTATAACCATTTCTCCGTTGGCGTATCGCTCCCTTGCGGCCCAGAAAATGTAGACAAACTTATTGCGGCCGCGCTGGGAGAAATTGACAAAATCAAAGCATCAGGCCCTTTGGTGGAGGACCTCAACAAAGTTAAAGAAACCTGGAAGCAACAATATGAGGTAAATCTTAAGGAAAATAGCTTCTGGGCACGTCAACTTCTCCAGAGTGTTGAGCTAGGATCCAACCCTGACGAGGTGCTTAGCTATGAAAAACAAATTGCTGCGTTGACACCCAAAGACGTAAAAGACGCTGCAATAAAATATCTTACAATGAAGAATTATGTTCAAATAGTCTTGAATCCAGAGAATTGATTTTTGAATTATGAATTTTAGGAAAGCCTCTGCAAGAATCTGCAGGGGCTTTTTTGTTAAAGCCTTCCTGCGGACGAAAAAACAACTACCGCTGTACCACTCATCATCGGATTTCTCTTAATATGAATTCACATCATCAGTATGCTTCCCGGAATCGCTGATCGTCAAGCATATCCGTGTTGTCTGTAACTTTAGTCACAAAGATCAGGTGA
>JAOUDZ010000158.1 GCA_029858965.1 Cyclobacteriaceae bacterium | reverse complement strand
ATCTCTGTAAAGGAGCTCCATTTCCGGATAAAAAACCAACTCGTTATGCATGGATTGCAGCATCTGTTTGCGCCACGCATCGAGCCCTGTGCACTGAGAAAACCCAATCTTGTATTTTATGTGATTCTGCCGGTGCTGGCAGGAAGAAAGCAGGATCAGCAAAAGATAGAAACACCAAATTTGAATTTTTACTTTCATACTTTCTTTAACCGATTAAGATGGAGTGCTAACAGCGAATAAGCGACAAATATGTCATGGCGGATTCGTTTTCTCATGTCCGCAATGTCGTGATCGCCAAACAACACATTAAAATATACCAAAATAATTTATACTTTCGAGTAGCAATTATATGGATGGACCTCTATCTCTGCCAATTGACAGTTTCTCCATAGGCCTGATCTGTTAGAAATGTTGAAAAGACCGGTAGTTTCATCGACCAGGACAAACGAGAACCGCAACAATTAAACAATTTTGCATTTTGTGTTGAATTTATACTCACGAACTTAGGGCATTACCACAATGCTGCCATATAAGATTAACAGCTTAACTGCGTCTGTAAAATCCTTCAACAGCCTTAGATGGATGTGGCGCAGTACCTCGTTTTTGGCAATAGTCCTCCTGTTCATGGTTTGCGGTTTGCTCAACGCGCAGCAGGTAGAGTACACCCTACAGGACCAGATTATTCAAACAAGAAAGCTGAGGGAAAGGATACAGTCAGACCCCCACCGACCGGTCTATCATTTTGTGGCCCCTGAGGGAAACGCATACCCTTTTGATCCCAACGGGGGTATTTACTGGAGTGGAAAATATCATCTGGGTTTTATCTACCAATCGCTGGCAAACGGCAAAAGGGAGCATTTCTGGGGCCATGCCGTAAGCACAGATCTATTCCACTGGACTTTGTACCCCGACATGCTCACCGTAAAGGAAGGTGACATCGAGAAAGGAATCTTTAGTGGTGGTGCGTTCTTGTCAAAAGAGGGAATTCCACACATCATTTATCACGGACAAGGCTCCGCCACCAATCTTGTAGCCTATTCAACCGATGAAGACCTCAGGGTTTGGAAAAAGTTTGAAGGAAATCCTGTCTTAAGAACACCGGAAAAAGGAGATCCGATGGAGGGCAAATATGTAGCCTGGGACCCAGAGGGATGGTACGATAAAGAAACAGATTATTATTACCAAATATCTGGCGGCGACGAACCGGCATTTTTCAGATCAAGAGATATGCTTCAATGGCAATATCTTGGAGACTTTATCGACCAGAAAAAGAAAATGACATATGATTTTGAAGATGTATCGTGTCCAGATTTCTTCACTATCGGAAACAAACAAATGCTGCTGTTCATCAGCCATAACTTAGGTTCTCAATACTACCTCGGAACCTTCAAAAACGGAAAATATCATGTTGAAAAACATGGAAGAATGAACTGGCCCGGAGGTACTTTCTTTGCTCCCGAACAGTTGGTTGACGATTCAGGCCGAAATATTATCTGGGGCTGGGTGTTGGAGCGAAAGCCCGAGCGATTTCCTGATTACGGATGGTCCGGGATCATGAGCTTGCCCAGAGTTTTATCACTTTCAACCGGTGGAGAATTGAATATTAATCCTCCGGAAGAAGTAAAAGCCTTGCGATTGCCTGGTGTTGAAGAAAAAAATATCTCACTTGCATCAAACCAGGAAAAGGAGCTGTCGATCAGTGGAAATGCGCTTGAAATACAGGTCGAAATTAGAGGAGGAAAAAAAGCACCTTACGGTGTAAAGGTCTTTTGCTCCCCTTCAGGAAAAGAGGAAACGGTAATCAAATATGATCCATTGGCAAAAGCGTTGATCATTAATTTTGTAAGGTCGTCTGTCAATGGCCCCGTGAAAATGAAGCCAAATGCCATGCGCGAACCGCAGTTGCCGGGATTCATCGAAGATGTGTCGCAACAAATAGTCCCCTTTGAACTGAAGGATGGCGAAACACTCAAGCTTGACATATTCTTGGACAAATCCATCATTGAGGTCTTTGCCAATGGAAGACAATGCATTACGCAAGTCGTGTATCCTGAACTACCGCAAAGCAATGGCGTAATACTTTTCAGCGGAAATGAAGCCGCAAGTTTTTTGAATTTGAAAGTATGGAAAATGGCAGAGACAAATGCATTTTGAGAATCGCATCACACGACCCTGGTAAGCATCGGCAAAACAAAAAGGATCTATAACTTAAATTAAACTAAAACCTGTGCATAACAAAAATCTTACGGTTTTCGGATGGTCAATCATTCTAGCCTTGGGAGGTTTCCTCTTTGGCTTTGATACCGCCGTCATTTCAGGGGTGGAAAAAACGATTCAGCAATTATTTGATCTTTCTCCATTCTGGCATGGATTTACAATATCCTCTGCATTAATTGGTACCGTTATTGGCGCTCTGATTACCGGTAAGCCTGCGGATCAATATGGCAGGAAACCCATTTTATTCATCATTGCTTTTCTCTTCGCTGCCTCAGCAATTGGCAGCGCGCTGGCAAACAGTCTCGTATCTTTTATCGTGTATCGTTTTATCGGAGGTCTTGCTGTCGGCGCTTCCTCTGTAGTAGCACCAATGTATATATCCGAAATTTCCCCCGCTAACGTAAGGGGAAGGATGACGGCCCTCTTCCAATTCAATGTGATTTTTGGAATATTGATGGCATATATTTCGAACTATTTCCTGAGTGACGGTGGCACAAATGCCTGGCGTTGGATGCTGGGGGTTGAGGGTATTCCAGCCATTGCTTATTTCTTCTTGCTATTTGCAGTTCCCGAAAGTCCTCGTTTCTTAATCAAAAAGGGAAAAATAGCAGAAGCAAAAGGTATACTGGAAAAAATTGAGACGCAGGATATTAACGCAGAGATCATCGACATACAAGCAAGCATGTTGCTGAAAAAGGAAAATCTGTTTTCTGGCCGTTACGGTAAGTCCATATCCATTGCTTTCCTTGTCGCCATGTTCAACCAGTTCTCCGGTATTAATGCGATATTGTATTATGCACCTCGCATATTCGAACTTTCTGGTCTTTCTTCCGGCGACTCAATGTTTCAACCCGTATTTATTGGCGCAACAAACGGCCTTTTTACTGTTCTCGGACTTCTAATTATTGATAAGGTAGGGCGAAAAAAACTTCTCATCGTTGGATCTATCGGGATGGCTATTTGTTTAGGACTTGTTGCCAGGGCTTTTTACCTGCAAAGTTTTGAAGGCTACGATCTGCTGTTTTTCCTCGTAGGCTACATTTTATTCTTTGCTTTCTCCACCGGAGCTGTAATCTGGGTATTGATATCAGAAGTGTTTCCAAATAGCGTCAGGGGCCAGGGTCAGTCGTTGGGTAGCTTCACCCATTGGTTTTTTGCAGCAGTTATCACATTCCTATTCCCGGTAGTTGCAGGAGAATTTGCGATGGGAAGCGGACATGCATTTGCCTTTTTTTCAATCATGATGGCATTGCAGGCGATTGTGGTTTGGAAATTCTTTCCTGAAACCAAAGGCAAAACCCTTGAAAACCTTGGAAAGGAGCTATCAAAAGATCTTCCTTCGATAAAGGTGGCATGATGTTGCAATCAGGTATAAGACAAAATTGCCCAGAAGGGGCTTCGATGCCGAGGAATGAAAACGCAAAAAAATCAGTTAATAATACCGCCCCATCAATGGATGTTCCACTATAGCCCGCTTAAGCTCCAGCAAATCCACTGGCCCCTGGCTACTGTAAACAACTTTGCCACCAGGCTCAACCAATAATGTATAGGGCAATGCGCCATCCCATTTCGGGTCAACCGCTTCAATCAATTTATATTTATCGGTGCCTGCATAAATGAAATTCTGTACCGGCGAATGTGTCTTTTCAAGAAATGCCAATGCACGGTCCTGGTGTTCCGGATTATCCGCCGAAAGCGAAACAAACTCAAAATTCCGATGGCCATACCAGCGTTGTAGTGCTACCAGTTCAGGATATTCCATGACGCAGGGCGCACACCATGTTGCCCAAATATTGATTAGCCTGAGCTTTTCAGTTGGGTTCTTCACCAGGGCCATGATGCCGTCTTCATCAAGTCTGGAAATTGTGGAGGGCTGGGCATTCCATTTTTCTTCAACCTTTTTTCCGTATTCACTCTTCCAGGCCCACTTGGTAGTGCATCCGAAAACTTTGTTCACCGGCGTTTCAACAGGTTTGCCGGCCAACAGCGCATCCACTGCCGCACGTAAATCCTCTGCATTGGCGCCCCCAGGTTTTTCCACACCGTCAATTCTCCCGCTATACTGAAGTTTCCTTTCCTTGTCGAATACAAATGCGTGGGGTGTAGCCACTGGCCCATAGGCAATAGCGATGGACTGGTTGTCGCCGTCATAGAGATATGGAAAATTGTACTTTTTGTACTCATAGCGGATTTTCATTTCCTCAAAAGAATCGTTCAGATCGGTATACCCGCACTCTTCAGGCAGAAGCCCCATTGCGCTGTTGGGCATGATGGCAACCAGGTCAACACCTTTTTCTTTGTATTCATTGGTGAAGTCGATCATCCTGTCTTCATAGGCCTGGGCAGTAGGGCAATGGTTACAGTGAAAAATAATCACCAGCACCTTTGCCTCATCGAAGTCGCTCAGGGAAACAAATTTTCCGTTGACATCAGGGAGCCGGAAGTCGGGTGCAGCCTTTCCTATTTCAAGCGTCATAACATCCTGCTTGGGCACGGCCACCGGATGCGCGACAAATGCTGGTTCGGCCGCATCTTCATGCGGAGCATTTTGTTTGCACGATGTGCTAATAAAGAATATTATTGCGAGTATGCCGGCTGGCCAAATGGTTATCTTCATGTCTTTTACTTCATTGTTATGAGATCATACTTGCCCAACTCCAATAGGATTCCATGTATTTATTTTCGGTAAATCTACGACTTAATTTTTTCCGCTAAAACTAAAATGATTTAAAGGCAATACTTCATGCTTGAGCGGTCTTAAGAAGTTCGAATGTTGAATTTTGAAGAAATCACCCCATATCAGTGTGCAAATGACTTGAATTATTGCGGATTATTGTATAATATCATCGTGCTAAGGATTTGATTTACCTTATAAATGAAATCATTGTATGGAAATAAGGAATTGGCTATCCAGCGTGTTCAACCAGGGTAGACCTGCCAACAACAGAAGATGGAGAGAACTATCTTGAATCTGACAAGACGGGATTTCGCAAAGTTAGCGCTCGCGGGGGCATCCGGTCTGGTGAGTCTCTCCGGACTCGGATCGTGCTCCCGGGGGCAAGCACCGGCAGCGAATCGATCGCTGATACACGGTGTTCAGTTTGGCGTTCAGCCATTTTGCTATCATGATCTTGTGATGAATCATGAGAACCGACCCGAGCTTATTCGGCGGATCGTCCAGAACGGATTCGACATGGTGGAGCTACACGCCACATGGTGTGAGCCCAAATTCAATGGGCCCGGTGTCACTGCCGTCGAGGCGCGTGAAAAGTTACGCGAATGGCGTGTGACTGCGCCGGCAACGTACTATCAGTCGATTCGGAAAGAGTTCGACGACGCCGGGATTTCGATCTTCACCTATTACGTTAATATGGATGCTTCTTATCAGAACGTGGGCATCGACTATACCGACGCGGAGATAGAAGCTACCTTTACTGCCGCGAAGATTCTTGGCGCGAGCGGGTGCATAGGGTCTCAAGGCCTGAAAGCAACGCAGCGCCTAGCTTCTTTCCCTGGTAAATACGGTATGTTTATGGGCGTCCACAATCACTCCAATCTCTCTGACCCGGATGCGCTAAACACGGAGGAGAGTTTTATCAAAGCATTTTCGTTCTCGCCCGATATCATGGCGACATTCGACACGCGCCACTTTACGGCAGCCAATGGCGACTGCCTCGCTTTCCTGGAGAAGCACCACGCACGTGTGCGCAACATCCACCTCGGCGATAGGCGGAAGAATCAGGGTCGCAGCGCGCCGTTTGGCCAAGGTGATGCCCCGATAATTGAGATCCTGCGGATGGTCAGAGACAACAAGTGGCCTATTGTCGTGATGCTCGAGTTCGAGCACGGGACACTGCGCACGGGCGTCGAGGAGACCCAGTTGATGTTCGATTACTGCAAGCGGGCGCTCGCATAACAACACCACATAATTGAGGTGAAGAAGATGAATATACAATCCCTTTTTACACTGTGCCTGCTCACTGGTGTTGTGTTGCTTACTGTTGATTCTGTTTCGGCCCAATCCAGGGCCGATTACGACTATGCCTTCATCGGAGACCCCCTGCCTGATCCGTTGATGCAGCTAAACAAGGAGACCTATGTGCTTTATGGCTGCGCTTACTGTCATGGTATCAACCTTGCCCCCGTTGGCGAAGCAGCCGACCTGCGGACGTCGCCCATTGTGGCCGCCGATGTGAATGCGAACGTCATCGAACCGGTCCTCCGCAATGGGATTCCCCAAACACCCAAATCGTCACCGATGCCTCAGTTCTCGGACCTCAGTGAGCGAGAGATTCAGTCGATCGCAGCTTATATCCACTACGCACGGGCTCAAGCACGCTATGAAGACCTGACGAAGGAGCCCGCATCAGCCGGCGACCCTGTGGCAGGCGGAATTTACTTTGAACAGCACTGCGTTTCGTGTCATTCCGGGCGCAGAGACCTCGAGGGGATCGGTAACAGGTACGACGTCAATGCGCTGCGAGAAGAGGTCCTCGTTCCAGCGCGCTTCCGCACCCCGGCGTCTTTCAAACTCGATCGCCGCAATGATACCGAGGTCAATGCAGGGCGCGCAAAACACCAGGCCTTGCTCGAGAATTATACCGAGCCGAATATAAAGAACATCGTGGCCTACTTGCAGACACTAAAATAAGCCAAACGATATCGGGGATACGTTTCATCGGAACAGGGAATCAACTAAAGTATCAACAGCGACATTTTCCCTGGTGGATTTTCTTCGCTACCCCTGTGCATCGATTTAAACACGCCCTTCTCGCGCGGACTAGGGTCTGAATTCTGCTCGCAATATTTACACCATTGCCATAGATTTCACGACCTTCAACTACCACATCACCCAAATGAATCCCAATCTTTAGATTGAGTCCATCTATTCTTTTTATATCTGATAGTAAAGCACCAGCACAGTATGAAGCATCTGAAATGGATTGAAAACTGGCAAGAACACCATCACCCATTTCTTTTAAAAGTTGGCCCTTAACGGCTAATCATTTTTTGTGCTGATCCTTGTTTTTTGCAACGAGCGATAACGTGTGCTGCTCATCCTTACCCTTCATTGCCGTATAACCCACAATGTCGGTAAACATGATTACTTTCAGCTCATGCCGGGAAGTCATTACCTAAAAATAATTCTATTAATTTTTAATATCAAGTTATTGATTAGAAT
>JAOUDZ010000157.1 GCA_029858965.1 Cyclobacteriaceae bacterium | reverse complement strand
CCCCGGGATACTTCCGATGCCATCCAATCTATACAAGGCTCACCACGCACCGGAGCATTGCCAGTATGGCTGCCGACAGACCCAGCCATAAACATGGCAAAAGTGTACCCCTCGTCCTCAACTAAGGCAACTAACTTTCCGGGATAGTCGGCTGAAAGGTGTAAGTCACGTGAATCCAGACAAGTAGCATGTGCGGTGAAACTCATCAGCAAGAGCTTTGAACTATCACTTCGCTGAACTTCTACCACCCTAAGCAATGAATCGACCGGGCCGTTGTCTATAAGGCGATTGTGTACGGTGTGCTGTAGTGGAATGACACCTGCCTTTAACGTGGCGGGTAGTGTATTCATTGTCGCGTGTTGAATACTCAGCTTAATTTTATTGGCTATGAAATGGACGATAGAATCTTCATACGATCCATAAAGAAAACTTATTACACCCTCGCCCCAGTTGCCAATGCCATTGTGCGTATGAACAGCACCGAGGTATGTGTTGTCCAGCGTAAAGCCGACATCCGGCAGTTCTTTTTCCAGCACTGCAGCAACTGTCGGAGGAATAATCAATAAATCGGCACTCACGACTGCTATGCGTTGTGCCCCATTGTCAATAACCATAGTGCGGACGTATATGGAGTCGTGGACGGAGGTAAATAATTTCCCCATTCGATTGCCGTAGCCGGCTGTAGCCGTGCGATAAGAAGGCGTAATGTTTTCTTTTGCAAAGCCTATTGAAAAACCTTGATGAATACCTTCCGGTTTTCCCAGGGTATCCATAGTATTCATCATCAAGCTGTACAATTGCTCACGGTCAGGAGTGCGGTTAATAGGGGCAACGCTAACCGCCACCAAAAACAAAAACAAAGCTGAGCAAACAACAAAGACTACTAAAACGACGCGAAGTATTTTTCTTAATCTCATTGGAGTGCAAGATAGGGAATTGCAGTACTACAAGTGAACAGAATACGCGGTAGTCTGCTAAGTCCTGGCCGATTTTATTTAGACCGCCGGCACGTAAAGGGATTGAGGGCAGCACTACGCAATCGCAATGGAACATTACCATTGTGTACTGCGATGGAAATCATTAGACAAGTTCCTAATAACTGTTAGCTTAATACTACCCTTCTGGTTATTTTTGAATTTATTATCTGGCATCACTGAAATGAGCACAGCAACCACTCCTGGGAAAACCCATCAACAACAAACTAATCTCGCGGGCCACCAGGCACCTGATCCGTATAAGCCGAAAAACAAGGTAAGAATTGTTACGGCAGCAAGTTTGTTTGACGGCCATGATGCTGCCATCAACATCATGCGTCGTATTATCCAGGCCACGGGTGTGGAGGTCATTCACCTGGGACACGACCGAAGTGTTGAAGAGGTAGTAAACACAGCTATCCAGGAAGATGCACAAGCCATTGCGATGACCAGCTATCAAGGTGGGCACAATGAATATTTCAAATACATGTACGACCTTCTTCAGCAAAAGGGTGCAGGGTATATCAAAATCTTTGCGGGAGGTGGAGGTGTGATTCTCCCGGAAGAGATAAAGGAATTGATGGATTATGGCATCGCCAGAATTTATTCTCCGGATGATGGTCGGGCATTAGGTTTGCAAGGCATGATCAACGACCTGGTTGAAAAAAGTGATATCCCCACCGGGGAAGTACTGACCAATGAATTGAATCAATTGACATCCAGGAATCCAGTGGCCATTGCCAGGATAATCTCCGCTGCCGAAAATTTTCATGACAGCCATCAGGATGTTTTTTCAAAAATCAAAGGATTGGCAGCGCTATCGAATACACCTGTTTTGGGAATTACCGGAACCGGAGGAGCCGGTAAATCGTCTATGGTCGATGAACTGGTCAGGCGATTTCTTATTGATTTTAAAGATAAAACTGTCGGGCTGATATCAGTTGACCCTTCTAAGCGCAAGACTGGAGGGGCATTATTGGGTGACAGGATTCGGATGAATGCCATTAACAATCCACGCGTATATATGCGTTCCCTGGCTACGCGTCAGAGTAATCTTGCGCTTTCCCGCTATGTGAAGGAGGCTATACAAGTGCTAAAAGCGGCCGGTTATGATCTGATCATTCTGGAAACTTCCGGGATTGGACAAAGTGACACGGAGATTTTAGATCACAGTGATGTATCGCTCTATGTAATGACTCCCGAATATGGCGCTGCTACACAGTTAGAAAAAATCGATATGCTCGATTTTGCGGACATAATCGCTTTAAACAAGTTTGACAAGCGAGGCGCACTCGATGCGTTGCGCGATGTAAAAAAACAATATCAGCGCAATCATCAATTGTGGAATGATAATGCGGACGATATGCCCGTGTTTGGAACCATTGCCTCGCAGTTTAATGATCCTGGAACAAATCAGCTTTACAAGCATGTGATCGATAAAATTGCATCAAAGACGGGTGTACACTTGAAGTCTACAATGCAGATCACACGAGAAATGTCTGAGAAAATATTTATCATCCCTCCCCAGCGCACGCGGTACCTGAGCGAAATTGCGGAAAGCAATAGAAGCTATGATGCATGGGTAAATCAGCAAGCCGATACTGCGGAGAAACTGTATGCCATACATAAAACGATAAATATAGTTGGTGCTGACAACCCGCAAATGGGGAAAGCATTGCAGGCGGAATTCGACCGTATCAAACTGGAGCTTGATCCGAAGAATTGGAAACGAATCGAAACATGGCCTGATACGATCAGCCGGTATAAGGAGCCACTGTATAAATTCAAAGTGCGCGGCAAAGAGATTGCAATTCAAACCCACGCGAAATCACTTTCGAATACGCAGATTCCAAAGGTAGCATTGCCAAAATACAACAGCTGGGGGGATCTCCTGCGATGGAATTTGCGCGAAAATGTTCCAGGTGAATTTCCCTTCACATCCGGGATTTATCCTTTCAAGCGTGAAGGCGAAGATCCAACACGGATGTTCGCAGGAGAAGGAGGCCCCGAGCGCACGAACAGGAGATTTCATTATGTAAGTCAATCAATGCCGGCCAAACGTTTATCCACCGCGTTTGATTCTGTTACGCTTTACGGACACGATCCGGATTACCGTCCGGATATTTATGGAAAAATTGGCAACTCTGGGGTTAGTATTTGTTGCCTCGATGATGCGAAAAAATTGTATAGCGGCTTCAATCTTGCCGATCCGAAAACTTCAGTATCCATGACAATTAACGGTCCGGCGCCGATGCTCCTGGGATACTTCATGAATGCGGCAATAGATCAGCAATGCGAGATTTATATCCGAAAAAACAGCCTTGAAGAGGACGTTGTAAAAAAAATCGCTGCGCTTTATGAAGGGCGGGAAACGATGCGCCCTGTTTACCAGGGGCCGTTGCCAAAAGGCAATACTGGCTTGGGTCTCATGCTGCTTGGCGTGACCGGCGATCAGGTACTTCCTGAAGAAGTCTATCGAAAGATCAAAGACGATACTTTAACACAGGTTCGGGGTACTGTGCAAGCTGATATTCTAAAAGAGGACCAGGCGCAAAACACATGCATTTTTTCCACAGAATTTGCGTTGCGGCTGATGGGGGATGTACAGCAATATTTTATCGATCACGCCGTACGTAACTTTTATTCGGTCTCCATTTCCGGATATCATATTGCGGAGGCTGGTGCAAACCCCATTACACAACTTGCCTTCACACTAGCCAATGGATTCACATACGTGGAATATTACCTTAGCCGGGATATGGACATAGATGAGTTTGCACATAACTTGTCTTTTTTCTTCAGCAACGGCATTGATCCAGAGTATGCTGTGATCGGTCGCGTAGCGCGCAGAATCTGGGCGAAGGCCTTAAAAAATAAGTATGGCGCAAATCCCCGTGCGCAGATGCTGAAATATCACATTCAAACCTCAGGGCGATCGTTGCATGCGCAAGAAATAGACTTCAACGACATTCGCACCACGCTCCAGGCATTGTATGCTATATACGATAACTGCAACTCACTCCATACCAACGCCTATGACGAAGCGATTACAACACCAACTGAAGAATCTGTGCGCCGGGCGATGGCGATACAACTCATTATTAATAAAGAGTTAGGATTGGCCAAGAATGAAAATCCACTTCAGGGGTCATTCATTATAGAAGAACTTACTGATTTGGTAGAAGAGGCAGTACTTACGGAGTTCGATCGGCTGACGGAGCGTGGAGGTGTTCTTGGAGCAATGGAAACCATGTACCAGCGTGGTAAAATACAAGAGGAGAGTCTGTATTACGAAACTCTGAAACACACCGGCGAATTCCCGATTATAGGTGTCAATACTTTCTTGAGCTCAAAAGGGTCGCCAACCATTATACCGCAGGAAGTAATTCGCGCTACAGCGGAAGAAAAGGAATATCAGATCAACATGCTCAGGAACCTCCATGTTTTTCATGAAACCAACGCCGCAATAATGTTAGACCGTATTCAACAAGCCGCTGTTCAAAATAAAAATATTTTCGAAATCCTTATGGAAGCCTGCAAAGTCTGCTCTTTGGGACAGATCACAAACGCGCTTTTTGAAGTCGGAGGGCAGTACAGGAGGAATATGTAACTAAGGGTTATGGATAAACCAAGGACATAGTACACTTCCATTAACCATTAACTTTTTTTATGCTATAGGTCCAAATGGGACAGTCTATATGATTAACCACATCTTCTGCAACGCTGCCGCTCAAGACGTGATTTAAACCTTTACGGCCATGGGTGCCCATCGCAATCAGATCAGCCTTTAACTTGTGTGCAAAATTCATTACGCCTGACTCCTCATAGGCATCATTGAAAATATTAAGCGTATAATCCTTTAGCTTGAAGCGTCTGGCGAAATCTTCAAGCCGGATCATCGTAATGCTGTCGCTGGTAAAGTTGCCCGGTGTATTGATCCAAACAACATGCAGCGTAGCATGGAAAAAATCCTGCAGTGCTTTAACGTGAGAAACCAGATCCTCCTGATTCTCCTCCAATGAATTCGGGAAGACAATGCTTTTGATGGTGTGAAACTCACTGTCTTTCCGTACCGTGATCACAGGGCAAGCAGCACGCCGGACGATTTTTTCCGCATTTGATCCGATAAGCAACTCCCGAAGTCCACTCACACCTTTCGTTCCCATAACAACGAATTCAATTCCAACTTCTTCGATATAATCCAGAATCATCATGGATGTATAGCCAAAAGTAACTTTGGATACCAAAAAAGTATCCGCAGCATATTTTTCTTTGATTCTTGTGAATTGCTCCTCAGCATTTTCCCTTAACTCTTTAAGCAAAGTTGCCTCAAAAGACAGCGTGGGCATAAGCATGCTATCATGCATCACTGGCAATTCAATAACATGCAACAAATGCACTTCTCTATTGGATTGTCGCGCCAAATCCAACGCAAATCGAAAGGCACTTATGGCCTGCTCTGAGAAATCACAAGGAACGAGAATTTTTTGCATACCCTTATCTTCAGTAGAAAGAATGTAACACTCAATAATCGAATTTACGGATTGTTTTGAACACAAAAAATGATTTACATCACCCAGGTTATACAAAATAAAAAAGCCTGAGTACATAAGATACTCAGGCTTTTGCGCGATTTTACTTCGTTTTCAATCAACGCCGTAACAGTAGTTCTTCAGGTAATCTGCAGCGTCATCGATGCCTCCAGCAAAGGCTTTTGTCATACATTTGCAGCCTTCATCTGTATTTTCATTCTCGACAAGCGCGATTCCTTTATAAAAAAGGAGTGTCAGATTACCCCTATCAACGCGCAAACCCTGGCTGATGTACGCCAACGCAAGATCAAACGCCTCTTGTTCAAGGGAAAGGGAAGCCGCATAAAGATACGATGGAAGATAGCCCGGGCTCCCCTCGATAACCTCATCAAAAATGGCTATCGCGCTGTCTGGTTTATTCTGATAATAATAGGTTAGTCCAAGATATGATTTAAGCTCAGGACTTGGCTGATAATCCAATAATGCCTGTATATCCTTTTGCGCTTCTGCATAACGCTCAGATTCCATCAGTACTGAAGCCCTCCAGCGCAGAAACTCTGGATTTCCGGGGTTGTTTGCCAAGAGTTCATTGAGGTCCTGCAACTGCGCCTCGTAATCTTCAAGTTCCTGATTTATATACGCACGCATTAGTTTTGCCTGCTCATCGGGTACTTGCTGAATGAACTGATTGATGTCACCCAGCGCATTTTCAAAATCACCCAATGCATAATAACAATAGGCTCGTTTATAAAGGACACGGTAATCGTCCGCGCTTACTGGTTTTGTTTTCTCTATGATCTTAGTGTACAAAGCAAGCGCCCCTGCAAAATCCTGCCGGTCCAAAAGCGTATCAGCCTGAAGAATTAATGATTCATTTTTTTTCGGCGCAGATTGCGCAGAAACGAAAAAAGAAAATGCCATCATTACAATGAAAGCAAATAATTTCATGTGAAAACCCAAAAACAGTCTTTGAGTCGATATGGGATAGAAACTTTCCAACCTGCCTGTTATTTACTGTTTCGTTTTCGATCGAGTTCGTTCAAATATATCTTACGCAAACGAATCGATTGCGGTGTTACCTCTACGTATTCATCCGCCTGAATATATTCCAACGCCTCTTCCAAAGTATGTTTCAAGGGCGGCGCAATTTTCATTTTTTCATCCGATCCGGAAGCACGCATGTTGGTGAGTTTCTTTGTTTTCGTCACATTGATTACAAGATCTCCATTCCGGCTATGTTCTCCAATAACCTGGCCTTCATAAACTGCTTCACCCGGGTTAATAAAAAACCTGCCGCGATCCTGCAAGTTGTGCAGGCTATAGGCAATGGCCTCACCTTGCTCCATGACAATCAACGAACCGTTAATCCGACCCGGAATTTCGCCTTTATAAGGCTGGTATTCCTTGAAGCGATGGGTAACCACTGCCTGACCGGCAGTTACATTTAACAAATAATTTCGCAGCCCCATAATACCTCTTGATGGAATCAAGAACTTCAGAATCATCCGGTCTCCTTTCGGTTCCATATTCAACATCTCACCTTTCCTGATGGATACGGTTTCTATAGCTTTACCTGCAACTGTCTCTGGTAAGTCGATCGTAAGTTCTTCTACCGGCTCACACCTTACACCATCAATATCCCGGAAAATTACCTGCGGCTGACCAATTTGAAGTTCGTATCCCTCCCGGCGCATAGTTTCGATCAAAACTGACAAATGCAGAACCCCACGACCGAAGACCGTGAAGCTGTCCGCAGAACCTGTTTCACCCAATCTAAGTGCCAGGTTTTTCTCCAATTCCTTCTCCAGGCGTTCCTTAATATGGCGTGACGTAACAAACTTTCCTTCTTTCGCATAGAAAGGAGAATTATTTATCGTAAAGAGCATACTCATCGTA